>JBIJCY010000112.1:0-8820 GCA_044344385.1 Rhodocyclaceae bacterium
ACTGGCAGGGCAAGGACTGGACACCGGAGATTGCCAAGGAAACCGGCCGCAAGGCAGCACATCCGAATTCGCGCTTTACCGCACCGGCTTCGCAGTGCCCGTCAGTCGATGAAAAATGGGAAGACCCGCAAGGTGTGCCGATCTCGGCCTTCATCTTCGGCGGCCGCCGTGCGACCACCGTGCCGCTGGTGTATGAAGCCTTCAACTGGAACTTCGGCGTCTATATGGCCGCCACGCTCGGCTCGGAAACCACCGCTGCCGCGTTCGGCGCACAGGGCGTCGTGCGTCGCGATCCGTTCGCCATGCTGCCGTTCTGCGGCTACCACATGGGAGACTATTTCAATCACTGGCTGAAAATGGGCCACGCCGTCGAACATGCGCCGCGCATTTTCTGCGTGAACTGGTTCCGCATGGACGAGAAGGGCGAGTTCATGTGGCCGGGCTTCGGGGAAAACGCGCGCATCCTCAAGTGGATCATCGACCGCGTCAAGGGCCGTGTTGCTGCCAAGGAAACCGCACTTGGCTGGATGCCTAAGTTCGAAGACATCGACTGGACCGGTCTCGAAATCACCAAGGCTGAATTCGACGACCTGACTCAGGTCGACGCCGCCGCGTGGAAAACAGAACTGGCCGGGCACAAGGAATGGTTCGACAAGCTGGGCGAGAAGATGCCACGGCAACTGATCCTCAAGCGTGAGCTGTTCGAAATGGGACTCTGGCGCGAAGCGGTCTAACGCCGCATCCGGCACCGTTAAGCTACACTGGAAGGCCGCCTGAGGGCGGCCTTTTTTCTGCCCCGGAACAAGACATGCCACCCCCTTCAGCACCTCGCCTCGACGATATCGCCCCCTTCCACGTCATGGAGTTGCTGACGCGTGCCAAAGCGCTGGAAGCAGCAGGACGGGACATCATCCACATGGAAGTCGGCGAACCCGACTTCCCGACACCCGCACCGATCATTGCCGCCGCACAAGCGCATCTTGCCACTGGCCGGGTTTTCTACACGCCGGCACTTGGCCTGCCCGAATTACGCGAAGCCATTGCCGGCTTCTATCAAAGCCGCTACGGCATCAAACTCCCCGCCTCGCGCATTGTGGTGACTGCGGGCGCCTCCGGCGCGCTGCTGCTCGCCCTCGCCTGTCTCGCCACACCCGGTAAAGAATGGCTACTCACCGATCCTGGCTACCCGTGCAACCGCCACTTCGTCAGAACTTTCGAAGGCGTTCCGGTAAATATTCCAGTGGAAGGCACAAGCAACTTTCAACCGACACTGGCCGATCTTGAGAAGCACTGGACTGACCGCACCGCCGGCGCTCTTTTTGCTTCTCCAGCCAATCCTACCGGCACGATGCTCGATGCCGCTCAGCTTGCCGCCATTGCCAACTTTGTCCGTCGGCACAACGGCCAACTGATCATCGACGAGATCTACCACGGGCTAACCTACGAACGTGACGCGACGACAGCACTGGCCCACGGGGACGACATTTTTGTTGTACAAAGTTTTTCAAAATATTTCAGCATGACGGGATGGCGACTGGGCTGGCTGGTCGTTCCGGAAGGCTTCACACGCGACATCGAAAAGCTCGCGCAAAATCTTTTTATCTCGCCTTCAACCCCCGCCCAATACGCCGCACTGGCCGCTTTCAAACCGGAAACGATCGCCATCCTTGAATCGCGCCGCGACGAATTCCGGTGCCGCCGCGACTTTCTCACACCGGAACTCGAGAAGCTCGGTTTCCGCATCACGGCAAAACCGGAGGGCGCGTTCTATATCTACGCCGACTGCAGTTCGCTAACGAAAGACAGCGATGACTTTAGCCGTCAACTCCTCGAAGTCGCTGGCGTCGCAGTCACGCCGGGGCTGGATTTCGGCACGCACGCACCGAAACATCACCTGCGTTTTGCCTACACGACCGGAGTCGAACGGCTAACCGAAGCCGTAGAACGCATTCGTGATTTCCTCGGATAAATGGCCGAGCGCTGACGACCTTCAAAGAAAAGGCGCAACAAAAGTTGCGCCCCAAGCCCAGCAAAATTGGGGGAGGCAAGCAGTGCTCACCCCACCCCACAAACGCCATCGCTTACTTCGGACGCGAGCCCGTCGGGAACGGCCAGGCACCAGTCGGATTGAGTGCCGACTTGAGACCCGGAGTTGCCGCCGTAGACGGAGCCGAGACAGCTGCTGACGCTGCTGCGGCTTGAGGCGCCGGGGCAGGAGCTGCTTTCTTGACCGCCGGTTTGGCAGCTGCCTTCTTTGCGGCAGGCTTGGCGGCTGGTTTAGCAGCAACCTTCTTTGCAGCAGGTTTAGCAGCAGGCTTCTTGGCGGCAGGCTTGGCAACAACCTTCTTTGCAGCGGGTTTGGCAGCAGCTTTCTTCGCAGCAGGCTTGGCGGCCGGTTTAGCGGCTACCATTTTTGCAGCGGGTTTGGCAGCAGCTTTCTTCGCAACAGGCTTCTTGGCGGCTGGTTTGGCAGCAACCTTCTTTGCAGCGGGTTTGGCAGCAGCTTTCTTCGCAGCAGGCTTCTTGGCGGCTGGCTTGGCAGCAACCTTCTTTGCAGCGGGTTTGGCAGCAGCTTTCTTCGCAACAGGCTTCTTGGCAGCTGGTTTGGCAGCAACCTTCTTTGCAGCAGGTTTGGCAGCAGCTTTCTTCGCAGCAGGCTTGGCGGCCGGTTTAGCGGCTACCTTTTTTGCGGCGGGTTTGGCGGCGGCTTTTTTCGCTACGGGTTTGGCAGCAGCCTTCGGCGCAACCTTTTTCGCTACCGGTTTAGCGGCAGGCTTTTTGGCTGCAGGCTTAGCAGCGGCCTTTGGCGCCACTTTTTTCACTGCGGGTTTAGCAGCCGCTTTGGGGGCTGCCTTCTTGGCGGCAGGCTTCGCAGCCGCCGTCGGTTTTTTCGCACTTGTTGCCATGTCTACCTCCTTCTGTAAGATCGATGAACAGTTCTAACGAGCACTACAAAAACGATCCGACCAAAAAGAGCGGACCACCCAACAGACACATCGACGATGCGTCTGATTGAATTCTTGAGCGGCGAGATCGCTGATATCACCGATATGCAAAACGATTCTCGCAAGATGCCGTTGCAAACGTCTGGCCAAAGCCGCAACTCGAAAAACGAGCGCAGCGACAGAATTTGTCAGGCGACAAAAATTGCCGGCACAGAGAGCAACTGGAGAAAATGCGGAAGGGGAAGAAGGCAATACAGAAGCAGAAAAACCGGAGGAAGCGAAGACCGGAGCAAAACCGGCAACGCCCGGTGAGCACGATGAGAAGCTGAGATTTTCGTTATTCAGCAATCCGCTTATATCCATCAAATTCTGCATTCAGTGGCCGACGGGTTAGAGAACACAAACCCAAAAACCATCAAAAACGAAAACGACTGCGTTAACACACAACCTACTAGATGTTGTGTCAACCTTGCCAACTTCGACTAATTCTAGTAGCGCTTCGCACTTGACGCAAGCACTATTTTGTGGCGCGAGAAAACATCACGGCACTCTGTCGCAATCTGTCGACACACGCTCCATGCTTTTCAAAAAAAACCAAACGGAATAGTTCTTCGGCATGTTCAGAGCAGCGCACAAAGGCTGCAAAAGACGGCGGCGCGACACTAATGCCGAAGGCATGCAGCCAATATCTCAGCGCGATTCGCCAAGCAAGCGCTGGAGCTGCGCTAGGCGCTGCCATTCAAAACACGGCCCGGGATCACTCTTGCGACCGGGCGCTATATCACAGTGCCCGACCACCGCGCTGATCGGATAACTTGAACGCAGCGCATCGACCAGCGCGATGAGTCGTTCGTACTGCGCATCTTCAAAAGGCTGCTCATCACACCCCTCCAGCTCGATGCCGATCGAAAAATCATTGCATCGCTCGCGCTCCTGCCAGCAAGAAACACCGGCATGCCAAGCGCGCTGATCGCAGGATACAAACTGGATCAACTCGCCATCGCGCCGAATTAGAAAATGGGCGGAGACACGCACGGTGCTGATCTGCGCAAAATAGGAATGCGCGTCAGGATCAAGCGAATTGGTAAACAATCGAACAATGTCATCGCTGCCAAACTGCGATGGTGGCAGACTGATCGCATGAACCACGATCAATGATATTGATTCATCAAGCGGACGTTGATCACAATTAGGGGAGTCGACCCGGCGCGCGGTATCGAGCCAACCCGCCATCAAAACTCCGGCACAATCACGATCAAGCGCTTTACTCACTCTTCAATACCCAGCCGCTCAATTCGATAACGCAGCGAACGAAACGTCACGCCGAGCAATCTCGCCGCGGCAGTCCGATTAAAACCGGTCTTTGCAAGCGCTTCAAGAATCACTTGCTTCTCAACGCGATTGATATGGTCGTCGAGCGTTTCCCCATCACGCCCGGCACTGCCGTCGACGGCGACTTCCGGCCCAAGCTGAAGATCGCCCAGGACGACCGAACCTTCGGCACACAAGGCCGTCGCACGTTCCAGAATATTTTCCAGCTCACGGACGTTTCCGGGAAAACTGTAGGCACAAAGCGCACGCATCGCATCAGCCGCCAACATTGGCGGCTGCGCGCCACAAATACGTACCAGCAAGGCACCAACTAGCGGCACGATATCTTCCTGGCGCTCGCGCAAGGGGGGCATTTTCAGTTCGATAACGTTCAGACGGTAATAGAGATCCTGGCGAAAAGTTCTGGCATCGACACAATCGATAAGCTTCCTGTGCGTTGCCGAAATGATGCGCACATCGACCGCTTCTTCTGCCGTACTGCCGACCTTGCGCACTCTTTTTTCCTGAATTGCGCGCAGAAGCTTGACCTGCATTGCCAATGGCAAATCAGCGACCTCATCGAGAAACAATGTGCCGCCATTGGCTGCCTGAAAAAACCCTTCGCGATCGCTGTCGGCGCCCGTGAACGCGCCTTTGCGGTAACCGAAAAATTCGCTCTCCATCAAATTTTCCGGAATAGCCCCACAATTCACAGGCATGAAAGGCGCGGCATGCCGCGCACTCTGACTGTGTATCAAACGTGCTGCCAGTTCTTTGCCGCTGCCTGATTCACCCGAGATATATACCGGCGCCTGACTGCGCGCCAGCTTGCCGATCATTTCACGAACATGCGCAATTGCAGAAGACTCGCCGATTAATTGGCTGCCCGAAACAACAACACCTTCATCGGCACCAATCGAAACCCCTCCTGCTTTCGGCAAACTGAGCGCCGACTTGATCAAGGTCCGCAGCTGATCGAGCGCAACCGGTTTGGCCAGATAGTCGAAGGCGCCTGCCTTGAGTGCTGCAACCGCATTTTCAGCGCTACCGAACGCTGTAATCACGGCTACCGGCGTTTCCCCGTAACGCTCACCAATCAGCCGCACAATTTCCAAACCTTCGCCATCAGGCAAGCGCATATCGGTCAAACACAGCTGATAGCGCTCACGCTCAAGAAACTGCCGCGCCTCGGCAACTGATCCCGCACAGTCGGCCGACAGCCCCATCCGCAACAGCGTTAAATCGAGGAGCTCACGAATATCCGCTTCGTCATCGACAACCAGCACTCGCGCCAACTCGCCGCGCGGCCTGCGATCTACCTTGCTCATTGACACTCGTCACTCCTCCCAACTATTCGAAAATGCGCACCGGGCGCATTGTCTTGCAGCTCAAGCCGCGCACCATTGGCCTCGCTCAGCTCGCGTGCAATGTAAAGCCCCAGGCCGGTACCTCGATTGTGTGTTGTAAAAAACGGCTCAAATATCTGCTCACGCTGGGTATCCATCACACCTTCGCCATCGTCGATCACGTGCAATTCCGCCTGCCCGTTCTGCTGCCCATTCTGCACCAGCAAACGAACGCTGCCGACGACGCGCTGCGAATGGCGTACCGCGTTACCCAACAGATTCCACAACACCTGATGAAAATGCGAGCGATCAAAGCAAATCTCGGCCTTGCCCGAAAACTCAAGCCGAATCACCTCGCCAGCCACCTTCTCCTTCACCACATATTCTTCGACAAAGAGCGGTAGCGACTCACGCAAGTCAATCAGCTCGCGGTGCGCGCGATCACGGCGACCCAGCTCAAGCACATCGCTGACAATGCGCTCGAGTCGCTGCGTATTGTCGAGGACAATACGCAGCAAACGCTCATGCATTTCGCCACGACGCTCTTCAAGCATCAACTCCCCGGCGTGGCTGATTGCCGAGAGCGGGTTGCGTATTTCGTGCGCGATATTTGCTGTCAGGCGACCAAGCGCCGCCAGCTTAAGTTGTTGCGCCTGCTCCTGCAAACGCCCCATATCCTCGAGATATGCCAGCACGTCGTGCTCCGAACTATCGGTTGCCACAAAACGCGCACGCAATTGCATGCCACTGGCAGGCACCCGAACGAGGAGCGAAGCATTGTCTGTATGTTCGCGCCAGTCCATAAAACCCTGCGCCAATTCGGGAGAATAGTTTGACAGCATGGCCTCAGGCGCGCCGCTCAGACCGAGCAATCGTTCGGCGCGCGGGTTGTGTTGCTTGACCCAGCCACTCTCGCTGAGGACCAAGACGCCATCCTGCATTTCCTCGATCACGCGCTGACTGATCAAGGTCTGGTTCTGCAAATCAACGCCCCTTTGGCGCGCCAGCTCCTCATTGGCAATTACCCGACGCGCCAGCAAGCGCGCCGATATAGCGACGGCAAAAAATCCGGCACTGAAAACGCCCGCCTGAAAAAAACCCGCGACGTCAAAATCGTTGATCAAGGCCCGATACGACTGTTCGAAAAGCACTGCCAGCGTTGCCAGTGCCGCGTAGAACAGCACCAGACGCCCCTGCCCGACCAACCCGGAACCAGCCAGCGTCACCAACAACATCACGCCAAGCCCGCTACGCAAACCGCCACCCGTATGGATCAGCACGGTAATCGCCAGCACATCGACCAAGACATTGACACTCAACTGCATATTGAAGCGCCGGGGGAAACGATTCATCGTCACCAGCGCCAAGGTCGTCAACAACAGGTAAAAACTGGTCACCGCAAAATGAACCAGGCTGCTGTCAGGACTAAGAATGGAATACGGAGAAGGCTGCAGGAAAGAGGAAAGAAACAGCAAACCGGCAACGATAAAACGGTACAGGTTGAAGTAGCGCAGGGACTTCCAGTGCGTCTCGGTGACACCCCCGGAGCTAAAGTCGACTGTCGTCAACATGGGCAATCAGGCGCCTTTTGAATCCGACTCTGCGGCATGCCGGTGAGCAGTACAACAGTAATAGCGACCGGCCGCCAGAATGCTCTCGCTTACGGGTTGATTAACCCCGCAATGCGAACACTTCACCATACCTTCCGACTCCCGTTCGACAGGTGGACGCGGCTCGCCGGAGCGTGTCGCCTGAGACTTGCGCCACACCCACAAAACGATAACCACCAGCGCAAACCACAGCAAATATTTTGTCATTTCCAGGCAGCCTCATAGAGCGCTCAAGCATAGCAGAAGCGAACCGGAACGGGGATCACCGGTTAAGGGAACGAGACAAACGCGGAGTACGCAGAAGAAACGAAAAACACGGGGAAGAACAACGAATTATTTGACTGAAGATCAACGTCAAATCAGTGGTCGGGGCGAGAGGATTCGAACCTCCGACTCCTGCGTCCCGAACGCAGTACTCTACCAGGCTGAGCTACGCCCCGACCGAAACAACGACAGCGCTAAAAGTTTCTAGCAACAGCGAAGGAGCATAATTCTAACAAAGAATCTTTGTATTGTGAAGCAGGCAACGCTTCCAGAGCAGCACTGGCGAGCTCCGCCTCAACAGTCGCCTGCCGTTTTGCATGATCGAGCGCACCGGTTTCGCGGATGGCGGCCAATACATTCGGAAAATCGTCGCGTCCGCCATTTTCAATGGCATGCCGAACGCATTCAACCTGTTCGACAGTGCCATTCTGCATCACATAAATCAGCGGTAGCGTCGGCTTGCCTTCGGCCAGATCGTCACCCAGATGCTTGCCGGTCTCAGCCTCGGCACCCGAGTAATCAAGAACATCGTCAATCAACTGAAAGGCTGTTCCCAGATGCATGCCATAGTCAGCCATGTTGCGTTCGATGCTGGGTGAGCCGCCACCGATAATCGCCCCGAGTTGCGCCGCCGCCTCAAACAGTTTCGCCGTCTTGAAACGGATCACCTGCAAATAGCGCGCCTCATCGAGATCCGCATCGTGGCAGTTCATCAACTGCAACACTTCGCCCTCGGCGATCACGTTGGTTGCATCCGACAGCACACGCATGATGCGCATATCATCGATCTCGACCATCATCTGAAAAGCGCGCGAATAAAGAAAATCACCGACCAATACACTGGCGGCATTGCCGAACATTGCGTTGGCTGTTTGCCGGCCGCGCCGCAGATCGGATTCATCAACCACATCGTCATGCAAGAGCGTTGCGGTATGAATGAACTCGACGACCGCCGCCAGTTCGTGATGGTGCGTACCGCGATAACCGAGCGCGCCGGCAGAGAGCAGCACCAGCGCCGGACGTAGTCGCTTGCCGCCGCTCTGGATGATGTACTCGGCGACCTGGCGCACCAGAACCACCTCCGAATGAAGACGCTCGCGGATCACCGCGTCAACAGCCGTCATATCCGGGCCGATCAGGTTGTAGAGCTGTTCCAGCTTCACGAGTGTGCGCCTTGGCGAAAAAACCGGTGAATCTTAGGCGCCGCCCCGTGCCGCGTCAAGCAAGGCTTTACACCACAAATCGCGCAAAACCGGGCGAACTCTTTGACTCGGCACGAAAAATACGTATAATGCGCGGTTCTTCGTTTCACTTTAACTCGTTTCTTGGAGTCCAACATGTACG
>JBIJCY010000157.1:0-6703 GCA_044344385.1 Rhodocyclaceae bacterium
GCGGCAACCCGTACCCTGTGGCGTTATTCCGGCTATGCGATCCAGCCGGTGCAGGTGGTCACTATCGCCGGGCTTGATGCGCTGGGCGGAGTGACCAAGGTGGCATTGGCGACCGATGTGGATGTGGCCAGCAGCTCGTTTTCCTACGCGGCCGCAGCGCTTCAGCGCAACGCCATCGTCTCCATCCGGCTTACGCTGACGCGCAACGGCGAGGGAGTCACCTTGTTTCAGCAACTCAATATCTTTAACTCGCCATGATCGATAACGGCTTCTCAATGACCGCACAACGGCATCGGCAGCGCGGTGTGTCGATCATTGCCGCGATTTTTCTTTTGCTGCTGTTTGCCGCGCTGGCGGCCTTTATGGTGAGCATGACGTCGACGGCCAACATGACGTCGGCGCAGGATATGCAGGGCGTGCGGGCCTATCAGGCCGCGCAGGCGGGGGTCGAATGGGGCTTGTTCCAGCTGGATCCAAATGATACGGCGGTGGCCTTGCCGGCGTGTTTTGCCGATACGGCGCTTGGCCAGGTGCCAGGGTTTTCGGTCGCGGTGAGTTGCGCGCGCTCTGTCATTTTTACCGAAGGGGGAGGGACCGTCGCGGTGTACCAGATCGTTGCCCGGGCCACCGTTCCGGGTGCTGCTGCGCCGCCGGCAGCAATCGAGCGGGAAGCCGAGGCGCGTGTGGCGAAATGCCTCAATGCGGCTGTCGGGCCGAGAATATTTAATTGCTGAGGATTTGCTTGCATACTTTCCAGGCGAGGTCGATATGCTGTCTGCACTGAGTAGGATGATCTTTAACCGCGGTCTGGTCCGGGCTGCCAGCCTGCTGCTGGCGCTCGTTTGCCCGATGCTTGCCGGCGCAGCAACCTACGGTTATGCGCCGACGACCTATAGCTGGGTCGACAATGCGGCGCATACCGATGTTGCCTGGGCGGGTTCTGCCGGGTGCAGCGGTGGATGGAACAGCTCACCTGTCGACGACGATATTACGGCAGCGATTGCCTTGCCGTTTTCCTTTACCTTTGGCGCGACGGCATACAACTACGTGCAGGTGATGTCGAACGGTCGTCTGCAGTTTGTGGCCGCGGCTGCCAGCAAGAGTTATTGCGGTTATGGTACGCAGAGCGCCGGGCCACCGCCTACGTATCCCTATGCCTATCCCTATGCGGGTACCAATCTGGACAATACCATTCGCATCTACGGCGCAGATTTCTGTCCGGCCGGCGGCGGTGGCGGATGTTCCGGACGGGTGACCTACAAGACGCTGGGGGTCACCCCTTACCGGACTTTCGTCGTGACCTGGTCGCAGATGAAGGAGTGGAATAGCGGTGCCAGCCTGTTCAACGTGCAGATCATTCTGCATGAGAATGGCGACTTTGTTTATCAGTACAAGGATATCGCCAACCTCAGCCAGGGGGCGGGTCAGGTCGGCTGGCAGCTGACGACAGCCGATTATGATCTTGTTGATCTGACGTCGATCAATTCGCTGGCCTATACCGCCTTGCGCTTCTACAAACCCACGGCGCCGATTGCCGAGTATCGCTTTGACCAGTGCGGTGGTGCTGGCGGCGCTGTAACGGGTGCCGTGCCCGATTCGAGTGCGACGGCGCCGAGTCTGCCGGGTACCGTCAACCTTGGTGGGATCGTCGCCAACAACAGCAACGGCAAGATATGTACCGGTTTCAAGTTTGATGGTGCGAGCACGACCTTTATTTCAGTGCCGCACAATGCCAAATTGAATCAGCCCAAAGTCAGCGTTGCTGCCTGGGTTCGTCATTCGGCGGCTGCGCTCAAGAACTGGGAAGCGATTCTGGCCAAGGGCGATACCACCTACCGCCTGCATCTGAATGGCGGCTGCAGCATCAACGGCATCACCACGGCGAAAGCATTTACCTTCGGTTTCAACGGCGGTTGCGGCAATGCCGATCTGAACTCCGGCGTTGTGCCGGTCGCCGGCCAGTGGTACCACGTGGTCGGTACTTATGACGGCGCCACCATCAAGATTTTTGTCAACGGGGTGCTGCGGAACTCGCAGGCGCTGGTGACCACGATCGGCAACAACGCTTTCCCGCTCTACCTTGGTGAGAACTCCCAGGCGACGGGGCGCAACTGGAACGGCGACATTGACGAGATCAAAATTTTCGATCGGGAGCTGCCCGATACCGAGGTGCTCTCCATGTACAACAATGAGAGCGTTGGCCTGGAGCGTGGCGGAACACTGCGTGCCTGCAGTATCTGCGGCGCGACGCTGGGTGCCTACAACGCTTTTGAGTCCAGCCTTCCTGCCGGAAGTATCACCGGGCCAATCAAGACCAAAATTGCCGGCGCCACCTTTGCATCAAGCAGCGGAGACATTCGTATTGTTGCCCTGAATGCTGCGCGAACGGCAGTGGATACAGCCGTCAATGCGAACAACATCAAAGTTGATGTGCTCGATGCGAGTAATGAAACTGGTTCTCCCGATGCGAACGGCTGCTACACCGGCGCTACCGTTATCACGACGCTTAGCCCGGGAAACCAGAGTGTTTCCAGCGGGGTCGGTGTGATCAGCCCATCCCCGAATATTGCCAACGCCTACAAGCGCGTACGCTTGAAGATTTATTCGCCGCCGGGCAGCCCGACATCAATCGGCTGTTCTTCCGATGTTTTCGCCATACGGCCATCCTATATCGATACCGCCGGTGCTTCGGTTACCGATCTGACCTGGCTGACTGCCGGTGCGGTGCGTCCGCTGGTGAGCGCCAACAACAGTGCGACGGCCAATACCAACCTGACGGCGAATACCGACGTGGTGCACGCGGCCGGCGCGCCATTTACGGTGGCCGGTCTGAGCGCACGGAATGCCGTTGCCACAACCACGACCAATTATGACGGGCAGCCCACGCTGGTTCCCGGTAATCTGATTTTGCCCGACCCTACGGTGTGTATCACCTGCCTGCTCGGCACCTTTAGCGTGCCGTCCTGGACGGTTGCCAGCGGCGTGCTGTCTACTGCGGTGGCTTCTTATAGCGAGGTGGGTAGTTTCAGCTGGGAGGTGGAGGATCGCAGCTTCGCGGCTGTCGATGCGATGGATTCGACCAAACTCCAGCGCTATTTCCGTTCCAACGCCTTGAAGTTCATTGGTCGTTTTGTTCCGGCCAGTTATCAGCTCGTTCTCAATACGCCAACCTTGCAAACTTTTGGTGCGGCAGACGCAACGTGCAGTGCGGCGGTAGCAGCGCCAAAGAGAAGCTTCACCTATCTTGGTCAGCCTTTTGGCTATGTGACGGCGCCGAGTGTCGGTGTCCTCGCGAAGAGTTTGTCTGGTGCAACGACCGTCAACTATCAGGGTACGCCGGGTAGTGGCGGCTTGTGGCGGTTGACAACGCCACTGGCCAATGTGGCGGCCTCAATGGCTTGCACGGCACCGACGCAAACTTGCGCGAGCACGCGGCAGGACGCCGCGACGCCCAAGACGCGATTGCTGTCGACCTTTGCACTGGGCGGTGTCGCGCCGGGCTGGGACGGGACGGCTGCGACGGTAAGCAACGTGACGCTGTCCAGCAACAACAACGGTACCGGGGCGATGTCCTTCGGCGCTGACAAGTTGGCGCTCTACCGTAACCCGACCACGCCGCAGGCAGCCTATACCGCAGCGGTTACCCTGGCACTGCAACTTGATGATCTGACCGAAGTGGGCGTTCCGGCAATCGCCGGCAACCCCGCGGCGATCAGCGGCAATCTGGCGGCGACGGCCATTGCTTTCGATACGTCTGCCGTCGGCGTTCCAACCGGTGAGTTCCGTTACGGCATCTTGCGCATGCAGAGTGCTTTCGGTTCCGAGTTGCTGGATTTGCCGATTCCTATCCAGACGCAGTACTGGAATGGCGCCGCGTTTGTGCAGAACAGCGCTGATCATTGCACCCCTCTGGCGGCAAGTAATGTTGCGCTGGCCAGCTATCAAGGCGGCTTGAATGCCGGCAACATGGGTGCTGCGCACGTAACCGTGACGTCAATTACTTCGGGTGCCGGGGTTATCAATCTGCTCAAACCTACGGGCGCAGCGCGGGGTAGCGTCGATCTCGTGCTGAATTTAGGCAGTTCAGGTGTGCCTGCCAACTGTGCCAGTTTGTCCACTGCCGGTTCGACTTCTGCCGCGATGAGGTTCCTGAGCGGCAACTGGTGCGGCGCCAATTACGACCGCGATCCGACAGCGCGCGCGACCTTCGGAACGAGTCGAACGCCGCTGATCTATCGGCGAGAGAATTACTGATTTTGTTGTGCCTGGATAGGCGCGATATTTGCGCGTAAGTTGTTTTACCATGAAATTCCTATGCGGCGATAAGGAATTTCATGGTAATGTGAGCCATGATTTCCCGCCTCCATCTTTCTGATCAAGTGCAAACTGCCTTGCGGCGCAGCCGCATTGTTGCGCTGGTCGGGCCTCGTCAGGTCGGCAAGACGACGCTGGCGCGAGCGTTTGTTGATTTCCAGAGTGCCAATTACTTTGATCTGGAAGATCCGGTCAGTCTGGCCCGTCTGGCTGAGCCGATGACTGCGCTGGCTTCGCTGCGCGGTGTGATTGTGATCGATGAAATCCAGCGAGTGCCGGGACTGTTTCCGGTGTTGCGTGTGCTGGCTGACCGGCGCGATGTTGATGCGAAATTTTTATTGTTGGGGAGTGCTTCCCCGGCGCTCATCCGGCAATCCAGCGAATCACTGGCAGGACGCATCGAGGTGATCGAGGTGAGCGGATTCGCGCTCGATGAAGTGGGCGAACCGCAGTCCGATAGCTTGTGGTTGAGGGGTGGCTTCCCAAGGGCTTTTCTTGCATCTTCCGAAGAAGATAGTCGGGCCTGGCGAAAACAATTTTTATTGGCGCTGGTTGAGCGTGATTTGCCACAGCTGGGGATGAGTATGCCGCCCGCGACGATGCATCGCTTTCTGGTGATGCTGGCGCACTATCACGGGCAAGTCTGGAATGCGGCCGAGCCTGCCCGGTCTCTCGGGATCTCGGAAGGCACGGTGCGTCGCTATCTGGACATTTTGACGGGGACTTATCTGATTCGGCAGTTGCAGCCCTGGCATGAAAATATCGGTAAACGGCAGGTGAAGTCGCCGAAAATTTACTGGCGCGATAGCGGGTTGTTGCATCAGTTGTTCGGGATTGCCGGTGACGGTGATCTGGTGACAAACCCGAAATGCGGCGCGTCATGGGAGGGCTATGTGCTGGAGCAGGTGATTCATCAATTGCGACCTGACGAGGCCTATTTCTGGGCAACGCATACCGGCGCTGAACTTGACGCCTTGCTGATGATCAATGGGGCGCGTATCGGTGTTGAAATCAAGCGCGCCGATGCGCCGCGCCTGACGCCTTCGATGCGGCATGCGTTGGAGGATTTGAAGCTGAAACGCCTGTGGGTGATTTATCCAGGCGGCAAACGATACTCACTCCATGCGCAAGTGGATGTCATACCATTCGCGCATTTTGTTCGTGAGATGTCCGATGCAGGATAAAACGTGTTTGGGTCGGTTGGCGCGAAATACGCGCAAAGCGCTGGACACCCCACTGGCCGCCTTTTCGATGGGCGCGCAAGGGCATAGGCAATCCGTGATTTGTTACGCCTCGTTGCGTCCGTTGAATTTAAAATAATCCCTTGTTATTTAGTATGTTAATCAGTATCCTTAAACTAATATATGAGTATGAGCAAAGGGATGCTTTCATTTCTTTCCGTTCGACGTGAGCCTGGCTGGATGGCCGTGTTGCCGCTTGGTGACCGCATCGGGCTCGCCTATGTTGTGCGCGCCGCCGGCGTCCGTCCGGAAATTCGCATGCTCGATTCGTTCCGTATCGAAGGCAGCGTTGCTGCATCCTTGCAGCGCCTGAGCACTGCACGCCGGCTCAAAAGCTATGCCTGCACGACGTTGATGGACATGGGCGATTACGCCCTATCGCAAATCGATGCGCCGAATGTGCCGCCTGCCGAGCGTAAAGAAGCGGTTCGCTGGGCGCTCAAGGGGCTGGTTGATTACCCCGTCGATCGTGCCTGCATCGATGTGCTCGATATTCCAATGGATGGCGGCGGCGCGGGTCGGCAGGCCAGCGTCTTTGCCGTTTCGGCTGCCGAAGGCGTGGTTCAGGCACGTGCCCGTGTTTTTGACGAGGCCAAGGTGCCACTCGCCGTAATCGATATCCCGGAACTGGCGCAGCGCAATGTGGCGGCTTTGTTCGAAGATGAAAATCGCGGTCTGGCGTTTCTGCGTCTCGACGAGGCAGGCGGTTTGCTGACACTGACGTTCCATGGCGAGTTGATTGCCGCGCGGCGGGTAGATGTTTCGGCCACGCAGCTTGCCGATGGCGATTCCGGGCGCCAGACACAGGCGATGGAGCGCCTGGTGCTCGATTTGCAGCGCAGCCTCGATAACTTTGATCGCCAGTACAGCTTTATCCCGATATCAAAACTGGTGGTCGCTGCCTACCCGCCGGTAGAAGATCTTGCTGCCTCTCTCGCCGAGAATCTTTACGTTCCGGTTGTGCCGATGGATCTGGCGCAGGTCATGGATTTTTCAGCGGTTCCCGAGTTGCGTGAGCCTGAGTGTCAGGCCATGAATCTGTTGTTGATCGGTGCAGCCTTGCGCACCGGCGAGGTGGCTGCATGACGCAGCAGATCAATCTTTACGACGAACGTCTGCGGCCACGCCATGAGTTGGCAACGGCGCGT
>JBIJCY010000004.1:0-27636 GCA_044344385.1 Rhodocyclaceae bacterium
CGCGCTCCACCTCGCGCAGGATCTGGTGCGGATCGTCGTGAAATTCGAGGATGTGCGGCATCACAACAAGGTCGATGCTGTGCGCGGAAAACGGAAGTTGGCGCAGGTCGCAGAGTACATCAACATCGCCTGATTCACCCGCCGTCTGGCGTAAGGGGATACGGTTCTGCGCGAGCAGGTCGAGTTGCGGCAAGCCGAGCTGCAGTGCGTTGTAGCCGAAGACATCGGCCACCATCGTGTCGACCCTGGCCTGCTCCCACGCCATGACGTAGCGTCCCTGAGGGGTTTGCAGCCAGGTATCGATCCCGGGAATTGACATTTTCCGAACTTCTCCCACAATGAAGCGATGTTTGACGTAATCCGAATTCCGGCCTTCAAGGATAACTATATCTGGTTGCTGCGCAATGGCGCCGCCGCAGTGGTTGTCGACCCCGGCGATGCACGCCCTGTGCTCGACGTGCTTGGGCGCGAAGGGTTGTCATTGGCCGCCATCCTGGTTACGCATCACCATGCCGATCATCAGGGTGGTGTTGCGAGCCTGCTGGCGCAATATCCGTGTGAGGTGTTCGGCCCGGCGGCGGAGTCTATCACAGGCCTTACGCAGCCTTTGCGCGGCGGTGAAACGATTCGCCTCGATTCGCTGGATGCCGAATTCAGGGTTCTGCCCGTCCCCGGGCATACGCTTGGACACCTTGCGTATTATGGCGCAGGGTGTCTGTTTTGTGGCGATACACTGTTTGGTGCCGGATGCGGCCGTCTGTTTGAAGGCACGCCCGCGCAGATGCTCGATTCACTGGAGCGGTTGGCGGCGTTGCCCGAGGAGACGGCGGTTTATTGCGCTCACGAATATACCGAACCCAACCTGCGCTTCGCATTGGCTGTCGAAGCCGGGAACCGGCATTTGCAGGCGCGCGTTGATGAGGTGGCGGTGACCCGGGCGAAAGGCTTGTCGACCGTGCCGTCGACCATCGCCCTTGAAAAGGCGACCAATCCATTTTTGCGTTGCAACGAGCCCGAAGTGATTGTTTCAGCGAAGTGCCGGGGGCCGGGAATTGACGGCCCGCTTCAGGTTTTTACGGCGCTGCGTGAATGGAAGAACGGTTATTGATTAGGTACTTCTGTCGAGGGTTTTGCCTGTTGTTTTACGGTGCTCAGCGCACGTTCCAGCGTGTCGAGTATCTTTGCTGCATTGAACGGTTTGATGATGAAGCCGCTGGCACCGCCTTTGATTGACTCCTGTACGTTTTCCGCGCTGGGATTGCCGGTGATCATGATCACGATGATTTCCGGATGTGCGGCTTTTATGTTTTGCAGCGCTTCGAGCCCATCCATTTCCGGCATCATCACATCCATGCAGATGAGGTCGGGTTTGTCGCGCTCGACCATCTCAAGCGCCACGATGCCGTTTCTCGCTTCGCCGATAATGTGGTAGTCCTCGTTGCGCAGGATGCCGCGTAACAGAGTTCTCATCAGATCGTTGTCATCAACGATAAGAATTTTTGCTGGTGTTTTTTTGGCCATGGTCTTTATGCTCAACTGACGGTGGCGTCGAGTGAGCTTGTTCGGCAGACGCGGTTTCTGCCTTCGTCTTTTGCCTGATAGAGTGCGCGGTCGGCGGCATCGACCAGCGAGAGCGGTACGGTTTCCGGCATCGGGACTGCCGAGGCAATGCCGAAACTGGCCGTGATGTGCCCGAAAGGCGAGCCGGTGTTTGTCAGCTTGAGTTGTGCGATCGCCAGTTTCATACGCTCGGCAACAAACAAGGCACCTCCCAGTGAAGTTTCCGGCAGCACGGCAGCGAATTCCTCGCCACCGTAACGGGCTATCAGATCACCGCCCCGGTCCATCGCGGCGATGAAGGTATTCGCTATCTGGCGCAAGCATTCGTCGCCTTCCAGATGGCCATAGGTGTCGTTATATTGCTTGAAAAAATCGATGTCGCACATCAGGACGGACAGTTCAGTGCCTTGGCGCATGGCACGGCGCCATTCTCGCTCCAGGACTTCGTCAAAGTGTCGGCGATTGGCGATTCCGGTCAGCCCGTCGAGTGAGGCGAGTCGTTTGAGTTCGTGGTTTGCTGTATCGAGTTTACGCGTCAGTACCAGTAGCGACTGGCGCATCTGGATGATGCGCTGCATGGCGCGGATCTTGGCTCCGAGTACAACGTCGCTGACCGGTTTGTGAAGATAGTCGTCGCCGCCGGCGGCAATGCCTTTTTCCAGATCTTCGTCCTTGTTCAGTGACGTCAGAAAAATGATCGGTGTCCAGTCACCCGGTCGCTCCATCTGGCGGATACGGCGCGCTACCTCAAAGCCGTCGATATCAGGGAGGACGATATCGAGCAGAATCAGATCAGGGCGCTCACTCATGAACAGATCGACGCCCAGGGTCCCCGTGCCGGCCGGAATGGGCGTGATGCCCATTTTTTCAATGTAGTGACAGAGGATTTTGAGGCTGCTGTTGCTGTCCTCGATGACGAGAGTCTTCATTCTGATCGGCTTAGGGGCTGTGAAATGTCATTCTAGCTTGATTGTTTTTGAAATGGCTGACGACTTGCGTAAGGCGGGTCCATGCGGCGCGCGTTCGTGATAAATTCGGTACTCCATTCCTTGCTACCGCCTGATGCCATGATTGACAAATTAGCGCTAAGTGCTGCCCTTCGCTCGCCAAAAACCAAAAAGTACGGATTGCGCGCGATCGTCTCGTTTGTTGTCGTTGGCATTCTCGGCTTTCTCGTGTTGCCGCCACTCGTCAAGTCGCTGCTCACTGAGAAGCTGGGTGAGGCACTGCATCGCCCCGTTTCTGTTGCGAATGTCAGCATTAATCCTTTTGCGTTGTCTTTGCAGATTGATGGTGTCGCGATCCAGGAAAAAGGCGGTGGCGAGGCAGTGGCCAGTTTTGACAGTCTGTATGTCAACCTGGAGTCGAGTTCGTTGTTTCGTGGCGGACCGGTGATCAGCGAGATTCGACTGAGTGGCCCTAAATTCAGGATTGTTCGCCTGCCTGACCGGCGTTACAACTTCTCTGATCTGATCGACGAGATACTGGCCAGGCCGGTCTCGCCAACACCCACGCCGACACCGCCGTTTTCGCTCAACAATATTCAGCTATCCGGTGGATCGGTCGAGTTTGACGATCGTCTTGCGGATGAAAAACATGTGCTCAGCGACATCAATCTGACGTTGCCATTTATTTCGAGTCTGGCATATGCGACTGAAAGCTTTGTTGAGCCGGCTTTTTCGGCAAAGCTCAATGGCGCGTCGCTGGCCATGAAGGGTAAAAGCAAGCCTTTCGCGGAATCTCTGGAAAGCGAATTGATACTCGATCTGGATAATTTGCAGCTCGCAAAGTATCTCGATTACGTTCCGTTTCACCTGCCGATCAAGGTGGTTTCCGGCTCTCTGGAGGGCGATCTGAAGCTGCTCTTTCGCCAGGAGAAGGACAAGCCGTCGACACTTAGTCTCAGTGGTGCTGCGGCACTGAAGGACTTGCTCGTCAAGGAGTCTTCGGATGCGCCACTCGTTTCGCTCAAACGACTCGATCTGCAACTGGGTACACTTGATTTGCTTAATCAAAAATTCGTCATCGACCGCGTCGCCATTGACTCGCCGGTGATTCATGCCCAAGTCGGGCGGCAGGGAACGATCAACTGGCTTGATTTGCTAGCCAAGATACAGCCGTCGGGTCAATCGGCAGTGCCTGCCGGCGGAAAGCCAGTCACTTCCAGCCCGGAACCCGATTGGTCGGTCGCTGAAGCAAAAATCAGTGGCGGCGTTCTGCACTGGCTTGATGAATCGGCTAACAAGTCGATCCGCGCGAGTATCGATGGCTTTGAACTGGATCTTAAAAAGCTGGATAGCAAATCTTCGCAGTCGGCCGAGTTCGATGTTGCCTGGCGTGTGAATGCGGGCGAGTGGCTGAAGGTAGAGGCCGTTGCGGTGAAGGATGGACGGTTCAATCTGGCGAAACGCGAATTGATGCTCGGGGACGTGTCGGTGCGTGGTACGCGGATGTTGATCACGCGTGCTGCGGATGGGTCGATTGACTGGTTGAAGCCGCCAACGCTGCGTGCCGTTCAGTCTGCGCGGAAAGACGCTGCAAAAGAAGAAAAAACGACATGGAAGCTTGTTGTAGCCAAATACCGTGGTGAAGATATGGGCGTGCGTTTTGAAGACAAAGCAGTGTCACCGATGGCGGTCAATGTTGTCGACGGGCTGGGTGTCGAGATTGACAATTTGTCGCTTGCGCCGGGGCAGGCAATCAAACTGGCAAGCCGTTTCAAGTTGAATGGCAAGGGAGCGATTGAGATTGGCGGGAATGTGAAATTGATTCCGCTCGAGGCAGATCTGAAACTGGATGTCAAAACGGTCGAGTTGATGCCGTTGCAGCCGTATTTCACCGAAAAGTTGAACATTGCCGTGACGCGTGGCCAGGTAACGCTTGATGGTGGCTTGCAGTTAAGACAAGGCACAACTAGCGCTGACGGGTTGGCTGGCGGATTCACAGGGCGCGCGACGATTGGCGATTTCAATGCAGTCGACAAGATCAACTCGGCGGATTTCTTGCGCTGGAAGTCGCTTTATTTTGGCAATGTTGATCTGCGCCTGAACCCGAATTCAGTTTCGATCGACGAAGTGGCGCTAGCTGATTTCTTCGCCCGCATCATTGTCAGTCCGGAGGGAAAGCTCAATCTGCTGCAGATCGTACGCAAGGACGATCAGGCTGTGCCCGTATCGATCGTGCCTGCACAGCCTGCTGAACCGTCCGCAGTCGCAGTTGTTGAGTCTGGCGATGGCAAGGCGGTTGTGCCGCTTGTCGTGGCGGCCAAACCGCCGCTGCCGGTGAAAATCGGCAAGATCACTCTGCAAGGCGGCAGCGTCAACTTTTCAGATAATTTCGTCAAGCCGAATTATTCGGCTCGCCTGAAACAACTCGGAGGCCGTATCACCGGGCTGTCTTCTGCGGCGGATAGCATTGCGAGCCTGGAATTGCGCGGCAATTACGATAATGTCGCACCGCTTAATGTGACGGGAAAACTCAACCCGTTGGCGGCCAAGTCCTATCTTGATTTGCAGGCTGAGATCAAAGGTATAGAAATGACCTCGCTGTCGACCTATGCCGCTAAGTACGCAGGCTACGCCATCGAAAAAGGGAAGCTGTCACTGTTTGTTAAATACAAGATTGAGAACAGCCAGTTGGAGGCGGAAAACCGGATTTTTATCGACCAGTTGACGTTTGGCGAGGCCGTCGAGAGCCCCGGTGCGAGCAAGCTGCCGGTATTGCTGGCGGTTTCTCTGCTGAAAAACAGGAATGGCGAAATTGACATCAATCTGCCAATTTCCGGTTCGCTTGATGATCCGCAGTTCAGCATTGGAGGATTGGTTGCCAGGGTGGTCGGTAATTTGTTTGTTAATGCGCTGACCTCGCCATTTCGCTTGCTTGCGTCGCTATTTTCTGGCGGCAGTGGCGGCGAGGAATTGTCTTTCATCGAGTTCGAGTATGGCCGTGCTGCGCTCTCGCCGCCTTCTCAAAAACGTCTCGAAAATCTGGCCAAGGCCTTGATTGATCGTCCGGCGCTGACGTTGGAAATCGATGGTCGTGTCGATCTCGAGCGTGATCGCGAGGGCCTGAAGCATGCGCGCATGCAGCGGAAGGTCAAGTCGGTGAAGCGCGAAGACATGCTCAAAAAAGGTGTCGAGGTCGCTTCGGTCAATGACGTCGAAGTCAGCGCACAGGAGTACCCGGCATTGCTTGAGCGGGTGTATCGCGATGAAAAATTTCCCAAGCCGCGTAATCTGATCGGCATAGTCAAGTCGCTTCCAGTCGAGGAGATGGAGAAGCTGATGCTGACTAACTCTGTGGTCACCGAGGATGATCTTCTGACTTTGGGTGATCGGCGCGCCAAGGCTGCGCGCGACTGGTTGATTTTCCATGAGGTTTCTACGGACCGGATGTTCCTGCTTCCTTCAAAATTGGGGGAGGCTGAGGGTAAATCGGATTCCGGCGAGAAGGGTACGGCGAGCCGCGTCGAGTTTTCGCTGAAGTAGCAGGACAACATCTCGATGAATTTTTTGAAAGCAGTGCTTGATGAGTGATTTCCTGTTGTATGGCTTGCTGGCGATTGGTGTCGTGGTGGTATTGCTGCAGCTTGTTTTGCTGCAGCGTTCGGCGCGTGTCGCAGACCCTGTCGAGCCTTATTTCCGGGCGCTGGAAGGCGGGCTCGAACGGCTTGAGCGTGAGTTGCGCGGGGAACTGGCGCGTAGCCGGCAGGAATCAGCGCTGGCCTCGCGCGGTGATCGCGACGAGCAGTCACTGGCGCTCAGCCGTCTGGCGCAAACGCTGGCGGCACAGCTCGCTCAGCTCGGCACCGTGCAGGGACAGCAGCTTGAATCCTTTGCCTTGCAATTGACTCGCCTGACACAGAGCAATGAGCAACGTTTCGAGCAGTTGCGTCTGGCTATCGAGGCGCGGCTTGGTGCGATGCAGGCTGACAATGCGAGCAAGCTTGAGGAGATGCGCAAGACGGTCGATGAGAAGCTGCATGCCACATTGGAGCAGCGGCTTGGTGATTCGTTCAAGCTGGTCAGTGAGCGATTGGAGCAGGTGCATCGCGGGCTGGGTGAAATGCAGACGCTGGCGGCCGGTGTGGGTGATCTGAAGAAAGTGCTGACCAACGTCAAGACGCGCGGTACTTGGGGAGAAGTGCAACTGGAGGCGTTACTTGATCAGGTGCTGACCGCTGAGCAATACGAAAAAAATATCGCCACGCGACCGAAGAGCAATGAGCGCGTCGAATTCGCCATTCGTCTGCCAGGGCGCGAAATGGGCGAGGACGACAACCGGCCGGTGTGGTTGCCGATTGATGCCAAGTTTCCAATGGAAGACTATCAGCGCCTGCTCGAAGCACAGGACAGGGCCGATCCGTTGGCCGTCGAGATCGCGGCGAAGGCGCTTGAAATGCGTCTGCGCGACGAGGCGAAGAAGATTCGCGACAAGTACGTTGAGCCACCTTACACCACTGATTTTGCCATCCTTTATCTGCCGATCGAGGGGCTGTATGCCGAAGCGCTGCGCCGGCCAGGGTTGGCCGAGGCTTTGCAGCGCGACTGGCGGGTCAGCATCGCCGGGCCGACGACGCTGGCAGCCTTGCTCAACAGCCTGCAAATGGGTTTTCGTACGCTGGCCATTGAGAAGCGCTCTTCCGAAGTGTGGGGCGTGCTGGGGGCGATCAAGACCGAGTTCGGCAAGTTCGGTGAAGCGCTGGAAGCAACCCGAAAGAAGCTGGAGCAGGCGACCAAGAGCATTGAGTCTGCGGGTGTTCGTACGCGTCAGATCGAGCGCAAGCTGAAGGGGGTTGAAGCCTTGCCGATGGTCGAGGCGCAGGCGCGCCTTGGCGAGCTCGAGGAAATCGGTTTGATTGATGACGAGGAATGAGTATCACAACGCTCGAAGCGGCATTTCACGCGACCACGTATCGAGTGGAAACCACTGGGCGATGCTTTGATTTGCGCATTGGGAAGCCCGATCCTGTTTTCGATGATTTTTTGCGCGTGCAGGGCGTTTTCTTTTGGGGGGTTTTTACCGCATGTAATCCGGGCGCTGTACAGTTTTCTGTTGAGGAAAATCAGCATCGTCAGGATAAGTTGCTTGCGCGACTGTCGGAACTCGACTGTAAATTCCTTGCGGCTTGCAATATTCCCGATGGCAGTGTCTGGCCTGAAGAACCGAGTTGCCTTATTCTTCAGGTGAGTGAGGAAAAATTGCGTACTCTGGCGGTTGAGTTTTCCCAACTCGCCGCTGTTTGCTGTGATGTCGGATCAACCCCGCGCCTGCTTTGGTTTTAAGAGGTTGTTAGCACCGGCCAAAATAGGGTCGTACAAGAAAAGTGATGGCGCGCCATGAGCAAGCAGATCGGACGTTTTGAAATCATTCGTGAATTGGGCCGGGGTGCCCAGAGCGTCGTCTATCTGGCGCGTGATCCGCATTTGCAGCGTGAAGTGGCAATCAAGACCCTGCATTTTGTGCGTGCCGATCCCAAACAGAACGAGGTGTTGTTAGCCGAGGCGCGGATGGTCAGCCAGTTGCGCCATCCGAATATTGTGCCGATTTTTGAGGCTGGTGAGCAGGACGGCGACCTGTATCTGGTTTTCGAGTATGTGCCGGGAAAAAACCTCGCTGATTACCTGAAGATCAGTGGTGGATTGACGCCGGTCAAAGCCATCGCGATATTGCATCCGATCCTCGACGCGATTGCCCATGCCCATGCTGCAGGGCTTATTCATCGCGACCTCAAGCCAAGCAATATCCTGATCAACGAAGACGGCATGCCGCGCGTCATGGATTTTGGTATTTCCGCTTTCGTCGAGGCGCCGTCAAAGGATGTTGACGATTTTAGCGGAACACCGGCCTATATGGCGCCCGAGTATATTTCCCATCGCGAGATCAGTGAGCGGACCGATGTTTTCGCCGCCGGACTGGTGTTTTACGAGTTGTTGACTGGTCAGCGTGCGATTCAGGGCCGGGGGGTGTTTCAGGTGATGAACCAGATCACCAATGAGAACGTTAGCTTGCCCAAGGATGGCAGCGTGGTTATCGATGACCAGGTTGCCAGCATTCTCTATAAAGCGGTGGCGCGTGATCCGCAGGGTCGTTATGAATCGGCACAGATGATGCGCGAGGCTCTGGATGCTTATCTGGAACCCGAAGTGCTTGCGCCATCGGCGGATGCAAAGCAGAGCACGATCGATTTCCTGCTGCGCCGCATGCGGCACAAGAGCGATTTTCCGGCGCTTTCAGAGTCGGTCAGTGCGATCAACAAGATTACGGGTTCCGAAAAGGAGAGTGTTTCCCAGCTCTCGAACACGATTCTCAAGGATTTTTCGCTGACCAACAAGATTCTTCGTCTGGTCAACGCGGCGTATTACAGGCAAGCCGGTGGCGGCAATATCAGTACGGTGTCGCGTGCGGTGCTGGTACTGGGCTTTGATGCGGTGCGCAATATTGCGATCACTGTGATGCTCTTTGATCACCTGCAAAACAAGGGGAACGCCAATCATCTCAAGGATGAATTCCTGCGCGCTAATCTGGCCGGAATTCTGGCCAAGGAGATCGGCAGCAAGACTGCGGCGCGTGACGTTGAGCAGGCTTTCATTTGCGCGATGTTTCACAATCTCGGTCGCTTGCTGAGTCAGTACTACTTTCCTGAAGAGAGCGAGCAGATCAAGCAGCTCATCGAGCAAAAACCTTGTTCGGAGGAGGTCGCGTCGACGCAGGTGCTCGGCATTTCCTACGAGGATCTTGGTATCGGCATTGCCCAGACCTGGGGTTTCCCCAGCTTGATCGTCAACTGCATGCGCAAGCTGCCTGTCGGTAGTGTCCGTAAACCAGCCAGCGCAGAAGATCGCCTGCGCGTGCTTTCGTCGTTTTCAAATGAACTTTGCACGGTGATTGCCGATGCGACGCCGGAAGAGCGGCAAAAGGAATTGCGCAAAGTCACGGCGCGTTATAGCGAGAGCGTTTCGATCTCCGAGCCGGATCTGAAGCAGACCATGGAAAAGTCTTTTGCCGAGGTGGCAAAATTTGCTGGTGTCATCCACCTGAATCTTCAGCAAACTCCTTTCGGACGGCAGATCAAGGCGAGAAGCGTTGAGCGGGTTGAGCCGGTTGCGCAGAATGCGGTAAAAGGGTCGCGCCCCGAAACAGCTCGGAGTGCAGAAGGTGCCCCGGGCGCAGCAGCCAGTGTCGATGATACTGTGGCCGAAACGGTGCTTTCCGATACCGTTCTGGCGGGGGTGGTCGATGGTCCGTCAGCAAGTGGTGAGGCGGGGCTGGCAGATACTACGGGCGCTGCCGAGGCTATCCTGATGGCCGGTATACAGGATATCAGCAACACGTTGGTCGAAGACTTCAAACTCAACGACGTGTTACGCATCATTCTTGAAACGATGTATCGTGCCAAGGGTTTCAAGCGTGTCATCCTGTGTATTCGTGATGGGCGCAACAATACGATGCTGGGCCGTTTTGGCTTTGGTCCCGATGCCCAGGAAAAGGCCAAGCGCTTCAATTTCCCGCTGGCCTTTACACCGGATATTTTTCATGCAGCGCTGTCCAAGAACGTCGATATCCTGATTAGCGATACCAACGACTCGAAAATTACAGCGCGCATACCGGAATGGTTCCGGAAGGGCGTGGGCGCAGAGACTTTTGTGATTTTCCCGCTGTGCATCAAGGGTAATCCGGTGGCGATGATCTATGCCGATTGCGATCATGCCGGAGAGATCGTCATTCCCGAGAAGGAGCTGTCGCTGCTGCGTACGCTGCGCAACCAGGCTTTGCTGGCGATCAAGCAGTCGACCTGATCACAAATTGCTTGTTAACGAAAATGGCCGGCCTTCAGTAGGCCGGCCATTTTCCATGCTATCGGTGATGAATTACCAGAGTTTCCACCATGGTTCTTTTCGATCCAGGCCACGTGTGTAGTATTCGCTCTTTGGATAGTTTTTGCGCATCACACGTTCAATGTCGTCGCGCAGGTCATTCATGCCGAGCAGGTCATACGCCTTGACCATGATGAACAGCGCCTCTTCGGTCGCCGGCGCATCCGGGTAATTCTTGAGGGCGTACTGGGCGCGGTTGATTGCGGCCAGATAGGCAGTTCGTTTCATGTAGTAGCGGGCTACGTGAACCTCGTGCGAGGCAAGCGCATTGACCAGATACTTCATGCGCGCCACGGAATCCGCTGCATATTTGCTGTCGGGAAAACGGTTGACCAGTTCCTTGAACGCGTCAAAGGCCTCGCGGGCCCCTTTAGGATCGCGTTCGGTCATGTCTTGGTTGCTGACGCTGCCGAGGATGCCGAGGTCTTCATTGAAGTTGACCAGTCCGCGCAGGTAGTAGACGTAGTCGACGTTCGGGTGATTCGGGTGCAACTTGATAAAACGATCACAGGCGGCGACTGCCGAAGCGGGCTCCCCGGCTTTCCAGTAGGCGTAGGCGATTTCGATCTGTGCTTGCTGGGCGTAGCGGCCGTAAGGGTAGCGCGATTCAAGCTTTTCGAAGTACTGGATCGACTTGTCGTAAGAACCCTCTGTCAGTGCGTCCTTGGCTGCCGCATAGATCTTGTTGGCTGACCAGCCACTGGTTTCATCCTTCACTTCAGGAAAGAGACCGCACCCGGCGAGGACGATGGCGAGGAAAAGCGCCGCAATAACCGCTAAACTACGCATGATGAAGATTCCACAGAAAAACAGAGAAATGGATTTGCCCGGGCAAGGCACCGAGCGCGCCGATTATAGCGCAAACGCGCGACTTGCCCTTTCGGTTCCTGCCGAGTGCGGTGGTCAGCGTCTAGACCAGATTCTCGCCCGCCTCCTGCCGCAACATTCACGTAACCGCTTGCAAAACTGGATTCGTGAGGGGAGGGTAGATGTTGGCGTTGCCACCGTGACAGAGCCAAGGCAGAAACTTTGGGGCGGTGAGAAAATCAATGTTGCGGTGGCGCCAGACGAGCGAACCGAATCGGCGGCGCCTGAAAACATCCCGCTGCATATCGTGCATGAGGATGACACGCTGCTGGTGCTTGATAAGCCAGCCGGTCTGGTCGTTCATCCGGGCAGTGGCAACTGGAGCGGCACGCTGCTTAACGCCTTGCTGCATCATGCGCCGCAACTCGACAAGGTGCCGCGTGCCGGTATTGTGCATCGTTTGGACAAGGATACCAGCGGCCTGATGGTTGTTGCCAAGACGCTGGAAGCGCAAACCGACTTGGTGCGCCAGATGCAGGCGCGAACGGTCAAACGTTATTATCAGGCGCTGGTCCGTGGCATCGTTGACCGCGCGGGCACTGTGGACGCGGCAATCGGCCGCCATCCTACCTTGCGCACAAAAATGGCGGTGGTAAAGACGGGTAAGCCGGCACGTACGCACTACCGTGTGGTCGAGACGTTCATCGGCTGTACGCTTGTCGAATGTGCGCTGGAGACCGGGCGGACACACCAGATCCGGGTGCACATGACATCAATCGCTCATCCGCTGGTCGGCGACCCGGTTTATGGCGGAGGTGCCAGCCGGGTACCGAAGGGGCCGCCGTTTGACAGGCAGGCACTGCACGCACGCCGTCTAGGTCTGGTGCACCCGGCGAGCGGCAAGCCGATGATGTGGAAATCGCAGTTGCCGGACGACATGGCTGAACTGATCGCGATTCTGCGTTCGGAAGCTTTTGAGGCGCGCGCCGTCGAGGACGAGGATGACGACTGGGACGAAGAACTGGAAGGCGGCCCGGAAATCATCTACGCGCGCGGTGATGGCGACGACGGTGACGACGATATCGATGAATAGCGACTGGATCGTACCCGAGTGGCCTGCGCCAGCGAGGGTACGCAGTTTGCTGACCACCCGGCATGGTGGTGTAAGTCGCGGTGCCTATGCCAGTCTGAATCTGGGTGATCATGTTGGTGATGATCCGCTCGCCGTTGCTGAAAACCGTAGCCGTCTGGCGAGCGGTCTGGATGCTATTCCATTGTGGTTAAATCAGGAGCACGGCATCGCGGTCGTTGATGCGGAGCAGGCTTTTTCCTCGCCCCGACCCGTGGCGGATGCCTCGTTTTCCCGCAAACCGGCGTTGGCGTGTGCCGTGATGACCGCAGATTGTTTGCCGGTTTTATTGTGTGACCAATCGGGAACGGTTGTTGCGGCAGCTCATGCTGGTTGGCGTGGTTTGCATGCAGGCGTGCTGGAGCGCACGGTGGCGGCAATGGCTTGCGCTGGCGAGGAAATTCTTGCTTACCTTGGTCCGTCGATCGGGCCGCAGGCCTTCGAGGTTGGCGACGAAGTGCGTGCCGCCTTTGTTGAGAGCGATCGGCAAGCCGAAGCCGCCTTCAAGCCCCTGCGCGGCAAATGGCTGGCCGATATTTATTTGCTGGCGCGTCAGCGATTGGCTCGTCTTGGGGTAAATGCCGTCTTTGGCGGGAACTATTGCACGGTGGAAGAGGCCGAGCGCTTCTTCTCTTATCGGCGCGATGGTGTTACCGGGCGTATGGCTTCGATGATCTGGTTAACGGCCGACTAGCCACAGCTATTTTCTGTTTTCGATCATCCTTCGCGTTGATGCTGAACTGGATGTTCTTGATTAACTTCGTTGGCGGCAACTTCCGCGCAAGAATCCTGAGCCGGTGCAAGCGATTTGTCATCGGTGCTGGCTGAATTCCGTCGTCGCACCGGCCCGCCAAACAGCCAGAGCAGCAGGGCGGTGGGCGCCAAACCGTAAACAACAAAGCTCAGGATGCCCGCAACAAGACTGGTTTCGGTCAGCGCCATCAAGACGGTTACATACAGCCAGCCGATAGCGATCAGATACATGGCGCCATTATAGTTCGCTGCTGCCGGGGAATGTGGCGCCTGATTCGTCTTGCCCGAAATGGTGCCTTGCTTTAATTCGTGCGGATATTACACACGCTGGCATTGACAGTACTCATGGTGCGATGCAAAATCATCGACGAATTCCATGATGCTTACTCCTGCCGCTTACGCATGCGGCTGTTACCCCAATCCCTGTGAGGAATGTTTCATGTCAAAGTCGCCGGATTCTTTCGCGCCCGCGATGCAGAATTTCGTTCAGGCCGGTCAAGCGCTGGCACAAAATTTTCTGGAGTTTCTGAATAACCAGAAAGCTGCGCCACCGCCAGGAATGCGTGCAAACAGCACCGCGAAAACGCCTGATCCGGAGCAACTGGCCAGTCTGCAGAAGAGCTATATGGAGCAGCAGTTGCAGTTGTGGAATTCGATGCTGACGCGCGGTAAGGACGAACCGGTGGCGCCGGTCGTTGCTCCTGAACCGGGGGATCGCCGTTTTTCCTCCCCTGAGTGGAAGAGCAGCCCGGTCTTCGATTACGTTCGCCAGTCCTATTTGCTCAATTCGCGCTTTATTCGCGAACTGGTCGAGGTGCTGCCCGCCGATGATGACAAGGCAAAAAACCGCTCACGCTTTCTGGCCCGCCAATACATCGATGCGCTGTCGCCGGCCAACTTCGCCGCGACCAATCCGGAGTTCGTCCGCCAGGCCATTGAGACAAAAGGCCAGAGCATTACCGATGGCATCAATAATCTGATCAAGGATTACGAAAAAGGCAGCATTTCGATTACCGACGATTCGGCTTTCGAGATTGGCGTTAACCTGGCAACGACACCGGGGGCCGTGGTTTTTGAAAATGACGTGATGCAGCTGATTCAATACGCGCCATCGACACCCAAAGTGGCTGTGCGTCCCTTGCTGATCGTTCCGCCTTGCATCAACAAGTTTTACATTCTCGATCTGCAGCCCGAAAATTCGTTTGTCCGTTATGCGGTGGAGCAGGGTAATACCGTATTCCTCGTTTCCTGGCGCAACCCGAAGGCCGAGCAGGGGCAACTGACCTGGGACGATTATCTTGAATACGGGCCGATCACCGCGATCGCCAAGGTGCGGGAAATCTGCAAGGTCGACAAGGTCAATACGGTTGGCTGGTGTGTCGGCGGTACTATTCTCTCCAGCGCCCTGGGTGTGCTCGCGGCGCGTGGTGAAGACGTGGTGGCGAGTCTGACTTTGCTGACCACGCTGCTTGATTTTTCTGATACCGGTGAAATTGGTTTGTTCATTGATGAACGCTCGCTCGATGCCCGCGATAAAGCGATGGGCAATGGCGGTATCATGAAGGGCAGCGAACTGTCCGGCATGTTTTCGTCGCTGCGTGCCAACGATCTGATCTGGAATTATGTTTCGAACAACTATCTGAAGGGCCAGAAACCGGTCGCCTTTGATCTGCTTTACTGGAACGGCGACAGCACCAATCTGCCCGGTCCTTTTGTTTGCTGGTACATGCGCAACCTTTATCTCAATAACAGCTTGCGCGACCCGGGCAAGCTGGAGATGTGCGGCGTGCCTGTCAACCTCGGACAGGTCGATGTTCCCAACTACATTCTGGCCACGCGTGAAGATCACATCGTGCCGTGGCAGACTTCGTATAACGGGACGCGCCTGCTGGGTGGTGAGTCGAAGTATGTTCTTGGCGCCAGTGGTCATATTGCCGGTGTCATCAATCCGGCGAGCAAGAACAAGCGTAGTTACTGGACCAATGACGATCTGCACGGAGATGCGGAGTCGTGGCTGGCCGGTGCGCAGGAGCAAAAAGGTAGCTGGTGGTCCGACTGGAGCATCTGGCTCAAGCAGTTTGCGAATGGCGAACGCGTTGCGCGCAAGAAACTTGGCAACGTCAAGCATAAGGAGATCGAACCGGCTCCTGGTCGCTATGTGAAAGAGAAGGCCTGAGTCTTCCGGTAGGAGACGTTTTAGATATTGGCGGTGAATTGCCGCCTGCAGTTTCAACCTCAACAACGAAAGGAAATAACAATGACGCAACGTGTCGCTTTAGTTACTGGTGCTATGGGTGGTCTTGGTACCGCAATTTGTCAGGAACTGGCCAAGGCCGGTCATAAGGTGGTTGCTGCCTATCATCCTGAGTTTGATAAGCCGGATGACTGGAAGAAAGAAATGGCAGCCGCCGGTTTTAACGATTTCATCTGCGTCGCTGGCGACGTCTCCAGCTTCGACTCCTGCGTTGCCATGGTTGCCGAAGCGGAAGCCAAGGCCGGTCAGGTTGATATCCTGGTGAACAACGCCGGTATCACCCGCGACAAGATGTTTGGCCGGATGGAACTGGGTCAGTGGGATGCAGTCATTGCTACCAACCTGACCAGCCTGTTCAACATGACCAAGCAAGTGTCCGCCAAAATGGCTGAGCGCGGCTGGGGTCGCATCATCAACATTTCTTCCGTCAACGGCCTTAAAGGGCAAGCTGGTCAAACCAACTACTCGGCTGCCAAGGCCGGTGTTATTGGCTTCACCAAGGCGCTGGCTGCCGAACTGGCTGCCAAGAACGTAACGGTTAACGCCATTACGCCGGGTTATGTTGCAACGGCGATGGTTATGGCGATCAAACCGGAAGTGCTGCAGAGCATCATCGACTCCGTGCCGATGAAGCGCCTGGCAAAGCCGGAAGAAATCGGTGGCGCTTGCGCTTACCTGGCTTCCGATCTGGCGGGTTTCATGACCGGTGCGACCATGAACATCAACGGTGGTTTGTACTACCAGTAAGCACCGTTTCTGTTCAAGTAAAAACAGGCTCCGGTGGAGCCTGTTTTTACTGATGTATAATTGTGCTGTGCAGCATTGAAAAAAAGCGTTAGAGAACGCTGATTTCGTTTCAATAAATGGAGGAAAGGTTTTCATGTCGGAGTCGTCGCGACTGATCAAGAAATACCCGAATCGCCGTCTGTACGATACCAAGACGAGCGCTTACATCACCTTGAGTGACGTGAAGGATCTGGTTCTCACGACCGAGCTGTTCAAGGTGCTGGATGCCAAGACCGGCGAAGATCTCACCCGTAGCATCCTGCTGCAGATCATCCTCGAAGAAGAAACCGCTGGTGTGCCTTTGTTTACCACCGATCTGCTGTCACAGATGATTCGCTTCTACGGCCACGCCATGCAGGGCATGCTGGGCAAATATCTGGAAACCAATATCAAGTCCTTCACCGACTTCCAGAAAAAACTCCAGGAGCAGTCGCATTCGCTCTACGGTGACAACAGCAATCAGATGCAGAGCGACATGTGGTCCCAGTTCATGAATTTCCAGGGGCCGGCAATGCAGACGATGATGAGTACCTACATGGACCAGAGCAAGAAAATGGTGCATCAGATGCAGGATCAGTTGCAGAACCAGACCCGCACCATGTTTACCGGTATTCAGATCCCCGGCTTTCCGCCCGAGGTCGCTACAAAACCGAAGAACACCGATAAATAGACTGCCTGTGCAGTTTCATCAAAAGAATTTCCCGTGACTGTTGCCGCCAACAAGCCGCCCAAAGTAGGCTTTGTTTCCCTCGGGTGCCCGAAGGCACTGGTTGATTCCGAACAGATTCTCACCAAACTGCGTGCCGAGGGCTACCTGATTTCACCTTCATATGAAGGTGCCGATCTGGTGGTCGTCAATACCTGCGGCTTCATTGATGCAGCGGTTGAAGAATCGCTCGACGCGATCGGCGAAGCGCTGAGCGAAAACGGCAAGGTGATCGTCACCGGCTGTCTCGGCGCCAGGGAAGATCTCGTGCGCAGCGCGCATCCACAGGTGCTGGCGATTACCGGCCCGCACGCGGCCGACGAGGTATTGCAGCACGTTCATGCGCATCTGCCGCAACCGCACGACCCCTACACCAGCCTCGTGCCGCCGCAGGGCATTAAACTCACACCGCAGCATTTTGCCTATCTGAAGATTTCAGAAGGCTGCAATCACAGTTGCACGTTCTGCATTATCCCGTCGATGCGCGGACCGCTGGTCAGCCGGCCGATTGGCGATGTGTTGCAGGAAGCCAAAAATCTGGCTGATGCCGGCGTGCGCGAGTTGTTGGTTATCTCGCAGGACACCAGCGCCTACGGCGTCGATGTTAAATACCGGATGGGATTCTTTGGCGGGCGGCCGGTTAAAACGCGCCTGCGCGAACTCTGCGAAGCGCTTGCCGAGTTTGGCATCTGGGTACGCATGCATTACGTCTATCCCTATCCAAGCGTTGACGACCTGATCCCGCTGATGGCCGAGGGCAAGATACTGCCTTACCTTGATGTGCCGTTTCAACATGCCAATCCGCGCATTCTCAAGGCCATGAAGCGTCCAGCCAGTGCCGAAAACAATCTTGAGCGGATCAAGGCCTGGCGCGCTGTTTGCCCCGATATCACCATCCGCAGCACCTTCATTACCGGTTTCCCCGGTGAGACCGAAGCCGAGTTTGAAGAGTTGCTCGATTTCCTGAAAGAAGCACGTCTTGACCGGGTTGGCTGTTTTGCTTACTCGCCGGTCGAAGGCGCTGCAGCGAATGATTTGCCTGGGGCAGTGCCGCAAGAACTGCGCGAAGAGCGCCAACGCCGCCTGATGGAGTTGCAGGAGGATATTTCAGCCGAGTTGCTGGCGGCGAAGATCGGGCGCGAGATTGAGGTGCTGGTTGATGCTGTTGATGATGAGGGTACGATTGCCCGTTCAGCGGCGGATGCACCAGAGATTGATGGGCTGGTGTTCATCAACGACTACTTTGATGCCGAAGCTGGTGATTTTATCCGTGTGCGCGTGGTCGATGCCGATGAGCACGATCTTTACGCCGAATTCAGCGAAGCGGCCAGCTAAGCGAAGCGTTGAGTATGTTATAAACAAAAAGGCGTCCGTGGACGCCTTTTTGTTTGCAGCGTAGTTTGCTGCTTACATCATGATCTCGGTCAGGTTGTCGCGTCTTTCAAGTTCGGATTCAAATTCGGTCAGTTCAGGGCCGATCGCATCACGAATAGAGATCATGCCTAGCGGCTTGCCGTCTTCAACCACCGGCATGTGACGGAAGCAGCCTTCATACATCATGTGCATGGCGTGGCTGAACGGGCGGTCAGGTTTGACGGTTTGTGGGTTTTTGGTCATAACCACAGCCAGCGTCGTGGTATCCGGGTCAAGGCGAGCAGCAACAACCCGATTGAGCACGTCACGTTCAGTGAAAATGCCGACCAGCAGACCTTTTTCGACGATCAGTATTGAGCCGACCTTCTCCTGCGCCATGCGACAGGCCGCATCGCGTACGGTATCCCCCGCTTCGGCGCAGAGGATTTTCTGGCCACGGATGACATCGCTGATTTTTCGGTTAGGCATTTTTCTGTCTCCTTTACAATCTATTGATGAATTGTCACAAGAGGCTGGTCGATCTGTTTGTCGCCTGACACTCTTCCTCCTTATTGTTACCAATATCGAAGAATTTTGCCAGCTTTGCGCTACGTTTTTTTACGGCACTGTTAATCTTCGCCTTGACGACAGTGTTTAATCACAGAAGAGGTTCCGTGCAAGTCGAAAAACTTATCGAGCAACTGAGCGCACTGGTCGGCCCTGATCATGTGCTGGCTTCACCTGTCGCGATGGATTCCTATCTGGAGGATTGGCGCGGCCGCTACCGTGGTACGGCGGCTTGCGTCATCCGTCCGTTGACGACCGCCGAAGTGTCGGCCGTGGTGTCCGTCTGCGCGCAGGCCGGTGTGCCGATCGTGCCACAGGGAGGGAATACCAGCCTGTGCGGCGCGGCGACGCCGGATTCGAGCGGCACAGCGGTCGTCATAAATCTGACGCGCATGAACCGCATTCGTGCCATCGACCCCGTCAACAACACAATGACCGTTGAAGCAGGTTGTATTCTGTCAACGCTGCAGGAGGCAGCGGCAGCGGCGGGGCGTCTATTCCCTCTGTCGCTTGCCGCTGAAGGCAGCTGTCAGATCGGCGGAAACCTGTCGACCAATGCCGGCGGCGTTCAGGTGCTGCGCTATGGCAACACGCGGGAGTTGACGCTTGGTCTCGAAGTGGTGTTGCCGAACGGCGAAATATGGAACGGCTTGCGTGGGCTGCGCAAGGACAACACCGGTTATGACCTGAAGCATCTTTTTATCGGTGCGGAAGGTACGCTCGGCATCATCACGGCAGCTGTAATTAAACTCTTCCCGCTGCCGCAGGCCAGCGCCACGGCATGGCTGTCCATTGATTCACCAGCCTCAGCGCTTGCCTTGCTCGCCGATCTGCAGGCGGCGTTCGGCGCATCGTTGACGGCCTGCGAACTGGTTTCTGATATTTCGCTGGGGCTTGTCCTCAAACATATTCCCGGATCTTTACCCCCCTTGTCACCGACGCCCTGGCATCTACTGATTGAGTTGTCGGGGACCGGCCATGAACTCACCCTGCGTGAGTCGCTGGAGGGTTTTCTGGGTAAAGCGCTGGAACGCAGGATGATTGCCGATGCAGTGCTGGCGCAGAGTAGTGAGCAGGCAAAGCGTCTGTGGGCTTTGCGCGAGAACATCGGTGAGGCGCAAAAAATTGAAGGCTTGAGCATCAAACACGATATTTCGGTGCCAATTTCACGGATTCCGGAGTTTATCGCGCGTGCTGACCATGCGTTGCAACAAGCGTTTCCGGATATTCGCATTGTTACGTTTGGACATATCGGTGACGGCAATCTGCATTACAACCAGTCGAAATCAGAGCTTGGTGAAAATGCCGCGTTTGTTGCGGCGCAGTCAGCGGTGAACCGCATCGTCTATGATCTGGTGCATGAATTGGGTGGCAGCATCAGTGCCGAGCACGGCATCGGTCAGCTCAAGCGCGAAGAGTTGTTGCGTTACAAGAGTCTGATTGAAATGGAGATGATGCGTGCGGTGAAGCGCGCTTTTGATCCGCTGGGACTGATGAATCCGGGGAAAATTTATTAAGTGATCTAATCAAGGGCAAGGCGTTTTTTCTCGCGAATCATGCGTTCAAAATCGGCGGCGGGAACGGGCTTGCTGAACAGGTAACCTTGTAGTTGGTCGCAGCCAAGATCGCGCAGGAAAACCATTTGTTCGAGTGTCTCAACCCCCTCTGCGACAATCTCCTGACGCAGTTGTTTGGCCATGGTGACGATGGCTTGAGCGATGGCGCAATCGTTCTCGTCATCCGGTACGCCGATGACGAATGAGCGGTCGATCTTCAGGGTGCTGATTGGGAATTTCTTCAGATAGGCAAGGCTGGAATAGCCGGTGCCAAAGTCGTCGAGTGCCAGCGCGAAGCCCATTGCCGCCAGTTCATTCATGATCGGAATGACGTTCTCGGGGCCGCGTACCAGGAGACTCTCGGTGATCTCCAGTTTGAGAAATTCGTGCGGTACGCCATGGCGTTCAATCACCGCTTGCAGACGTTCTGGCAACTGGGCGTCAAATTGCCGCGCCGAAAGGTTGACGGCGATTGGTACCAGTTCGAGCCCGTCGTTCATCCATGCCTTGAGCTGCCGACAGGCATCCTCCAGCACCCAGCTGCCGAGGTCGAGAATGAGTCCGGTTTCTTCCGCAACCGGGATAAACCTGATTGGTGGGATCATGCCTAGTTCGGGGTGGAGCCAGCGGATCAGCGCTTCTGCACCGACGATACGACCGTTACGCAGGCTGACCTTGGGTTGATAGTGCAGCATGAGTTCCTGACCTGCCAGCGCCTGACGCAACTCGTTTTCCAGTTGCCAATGCTCCTTGGCGCGCTGGTTTATTTCCGGGCTATAGAACATGTAGCCCGCTTCACCGGTCTCCTGCATGCGTTTCATTGCGGCATCGGCAAAACGGAGCAGGGCGGCGGTGTCCAGGCCATCTTCGGGGTAGATGGAGATGCCGATGCTGGCGTCGATATGCAATGCCTGAGATTCGATGATGAATGGAGGTTCAAGCGCGGCCAATAATTTTTGTGCCACGAGCGCGCTGTGCTCGCGTTTTTGGATGTTGATCAGGGCTGCCACAAATTCGTCACCACCGATTCGGGCAAGGATGTCTTCGTCACGCAGTGCCTGCCGAAACCGCTGGCCGACCTGGCGCAACAACTCGTCGCCGACTTCATGACCCAGGGTATCGTTGATCGTCGTGAATCGGTTCAGGTCGATCACCAGCAAGGCACCATGATCGTTGGTTCGACGAGCGGTTGTCAGGGCTTGGCCGACCAACTGGTGGAGCAGCGTGCGGTTTGGCAGGCCGGTCAGGCTGTCGTAATTGACCAGCCGCTGCATGCGCTCTTCGGCCGCCCGCAACACGCTGATATCGGAGAAAATTGAAAAGGCGTGTGTGATCTCGCCACTGTTTTTTCGTACGACGCTGATCGTTACCGATTGCGGAAACAGCTCACCGTTCTTGCGCTTGCCGATGATTTCACCCTGCCAGGCGCCAGCGCCATGCATCGCCGAGTGCACGTGTGATCGAAAATCTGCACTGTGCACTCCGGAGCGCAATAAATCCGGTGTTTGACCGATGGCTTCGCTTGCCGAGTAGCCGGTGATGCGTGAAAACGCTGAATTGACTGAAATGATGCACTCGTCGGTATCGGTAATCAGAATTCCCTGATCGCTGTCTTCGATGATCCGTGCGTGCAGGCGCAGTTTTTCTTCGGCGGACAGGCGGTCGGTAATTTCCGAAAGATGAGCGATGAGGCCGATTGATTCGTCGTCCTCATCTTTGATCTGCGTCAGCCAAAGGCCGGCCTTGAAAACCTCGCCGGATTTTTTGCGGCGCCGAACCTCCATGAACGCGCTGCCCTCTTCAAGGAACAACTCGGGGAGATGGAAGTCACTGCCTTCAGCTTCATCTGCGTAAAGAAACAGAACGTGCCGGCCAATCACTTCTTCCGGCGTATAACCAAAAAGGATTTGTGCGCCCTTGTTCCAGCCGGTCAGGTATCCCGCCATATCCATTGAGATAATCGGCTCGTCCGGCATTTCGTCCAGCGGCATGGCTTCCGTCGTGGCCATCTCAGCATCACGGCCAAGCAACTGCAGCACTTGCTGCAACTCGCTTAGCGTTTTCGCCAGTGCGTCATCGCGCTGTTCCTGTGCCCGCCGGCAAAGCTTCAGGCAGTGCTTGAGCCGCTGATTAGCCATGATCAGCGTCCTGTTTGTCGTGGATAACGTCGAGCATCCAGTGATGTGCTTCGAGATTGATCTGGTTGAATCCGGCGGCGGTGACTTGTATGCCGTTGAGCAGTCCGGTCAGGCTGGCGCTGTCCGCACATTCCGCTGCCTTGATCGCCTGTAGCATGCCCCCCGTTTCACCCTCGTGCCGGAGCAGGGCACCTGTCAGAGCGTCACCGAGATGCAGAGGCTTGATAATCTCAACGAGCGGCAGGCCGAACAGGATGCCGAGCAGCGAGAACATGCCGGCCATGAATGCCAGATCCTGTTTTGTTCTGTCGAAGCCTGCTGCCCTGGCCAGCAACTCCATGCTGCGTGCACGCACGGCCACGTGTGCCAGCAACATGGTTGAACGATGATCATCCTTGCTGGCGGCAAACAGCATCAGGTTCAACCAGCGTTTCAGTTGCTGACGTCCGAGAATGAGGATGGCCTGTGAAAAGCTGGAGATTCGCTTTTCCATTCCCGTTCCGAGCGAATTGACGAGACGAAGCAGGTGGTAGGCAAGGACTGGATCACGCCGGAAAACATCCTCGATTTGATGCGTATCGGCATCGGCAGCCACCAATTGCACTAGCTTCAACGCCAATGCACGCGAAGCCGCTTGATTGCCCACCGGTTTGGCCGGTGGTGCCAGATACCAGTCGCCCGACAGCCATCGTGCCGCGGCGGGCAATGTTGGCTTGCCCGGTTCGTCGGATCGGTGAACCGGGTCGTCTGTCAGCAACTGGCAACCCGCATCCTGCAGGCACTGCAGCACGTCGGCGGGTAAGCGGGCGGCCTCGGCTACGCTGACAAGGCAGTGAAACTCCGTCGCCAACGCAGAAAAGTTGGGATGCGCAATGAGTGCGCGTATCGAATCTGTATCACCATCGCTAAAGCCAAGCATTACTGCGTCCGGCTTTAGGTTCCGGTCGGTGAGAAGATGCAGGAACAACAATGGAGGCGACAGATTCATGGCGGCTCTCGTGAGTAGATGAAACTCGCATCTCATACTACTCCGACTGCCTGCTGAAATGGCGATGTGTCCGCCTGTTTTTCGGGCAACTCGTCCAAGCGATTGTCAGCGCTGTTCTTTTCCTGTTTTGTGACAGTCTATCTACAGAGTTACCCACAGATTCTGTGGGTAACTTCTGGCTGGCGAATTATGCTACGTGCATTCCTTTGTCGCCCGACAGCCACTGTCTGAGAATCTCGGAGGCAGGCAGTGGTCGGGCAAACAGATAACCTTGAGCCAACGGGCAGGCGAGGTTCATCAGGAGTTGATGGTGGATGGCTGTTTCAACGCCCTCGGCAACGACCAAGAGGCCCATGCTGCGTGCCAGCGACAGAATGGCTTCGACAATGGCGCGGTCGTTGGCATTGTCGGGTGCGTCCTTGACGAAGGCCCGATCGATTTTCAGTTTGCTGACCGGGAAACGTTTGAGATAGGCGAGGCTGGAGTAGCCGGTGCCAAAATCGTCAATCGAAAGGCTTATTCCGAGAGCATGCAGCTCGTGGAGGATCAGCAAGGTTCGCTCAACGTCCGACATCAACACGGTCTCGGTAATTTCAAGTTCGATATCGCCTGGCGAGAGCTGATACGTATCGAGTTGTGCCTTGACGCGTCCGGCCAGTTCGCAATCACGGAACTGGTAGGCAGAGAGATTGATTGCTATAGGTACGGTTGCGATGCCGTCGTCTCGCCACTGGCGAATCTGTCGGCAGGCTTCGGCGATCACCCAGTTGCCGATCGGCACGATCAGGCCGCTTTCTTCAGCAATCGGGATGAAGCGATCGGGTGCCATCAACCCCAGTTTCGGGTGTTGCCAGCGAATCAGCGCTTCCATGCCGCGCAGTGCGCCGGTGCCGCAATCAACAATCGGCTGGTAATAGAGAACGAACTCTTTTCGTTCAACGGCTTCGCGCAGGCTGTTTTCAATCTGGAAGTACTGTTCGGCATCGGCATTCATTTCCGCGCTGTAGCTGCAGACGGCGTTTCGTCCTTCGGCCTTGGCCCGATACATCGCCGTATCCGCGTTGCGCATCAGCGTGTCAACGCTATTGCCATCGCGCGGGTAAAGCGCTATGCCGATCGAGGGCGTAATGTAGAGCTTGTGAGAATCAACCGATAAGGGGCCGGAGAACTGCTGGAACAGTTTTTCCGCAACGCGCTGTGATTCTTCGGCGCCTTCGAGCGCCGTTGCCACTACCACGAATTCGTCTCCTCCGATGCGGGCTACCGTATCTCCGGCACGCAATACCTCGCGCAGTTTGCCAGCGACCTTGCGCAGCAACTGGTCGCCAATGTGGTGACCGAGCGAATCGTTGATCGTTTTGAAACGGTCGAGATCGATAAACATGATGGCCATCGGCTTGCCATCCGATTGCGCGGCGTTGATTGCCTCCTCGATCCGCGTTTGCAGCAGGTTGCGATTGGGCAGGCCGGTCAGTGAGTCATGCAGCGCCAGATAGCGTAGGCGGCGTTCGGCGCGGCGTCGTTCCACGACCTCGGCCTGCAGTTCTGCGGTGCGCTCTTCAACCCTGCTTTCCAGTTCATCGCGCGAGCGAAGCAACTGCTCCTCTGCCTGTTTGCGTTGCGTGATGTCGGCGGCGATGATCAGGAAGCCGTCGATTTCACTGCTCGCCCGGCGTAGCACGGAAACCGACATTTGCGCAGGGAAGCGGGAGCCATCCTGCCGTTGCAGTATCCACTCGCCTTCGATAACGTCTCCCGCCTTTGCTCTGGCGAACAAAGGATAGTCGGCGTTACTGGATGGGTCGTCCCGGTTTTGCGTTGCCCGCGTTTCCGGGACAACAATTTGTGCAAGTGTGCCGGTTTTTACCAACTGCTCGGGTGAGATACCAAGCATCGAGTTTGCCGCCGGATTGCAGGTCTGGATTTTTCCTGATTGATCGACTGAAATGATTAGATAGTTGGCACTGTCGAGAATGGCTCGTTGCAGCATTTCGCTTTCACGCAACGCTTCTTCAGCCCGTTTGCGCTCAGTGATGTCCTCATAGTTCCAGATTGATCCTGCTTGCGGTTGGTGTGGGTCGATGGCCTTTCCGGTCATGCGTGACCAGAAGGGCTCACCGCTTCTCCGCAGATGCAGCATTTCTGCTGTGAATGTGTTGCCGCTCGCCATTTCCGTATAGGCGGCTTCGCCGGCCTGTTGCCAGGCGGTTTGTGAAGGGAAGGCAAAGCGCATTGACTGGCCGGCCAACTCAACGGTGGTGCAACCGTAAATCTCTGCCATGCGCCGGTTGCAGCGCTGGATGATGCGGTTCTTGACGAAGGCGATACCGACTGTACTGTGGTCAAGAATCAATTCCTGTTCGGCTGACGCAGCACGCAGCGCTTCTTCGGCTTCCTTATAAACGGTGCGGTCTTCGAGGATCCAGATGGTGCCCTCGGCGGGCCGTTCGGGATTGGCGAGATAACCAATCAGATTGACCCACAGACTGACGCCATCGTGACGTTGCATGTAAAGATCGGACTGAAAAGGATGGCCGCGGGAGAGCAGCGGAAACGCCAGTTGCCCCAGTGCTTCGTATTCTTCCTGCGAGCGGTAGAGGATGTTTGCCGGCAAGCTGATCGCTTCTGTTTTTTCGTAGCCGAACATTTCGCTGAAACGCGGATTGTAGCGAGTGATTTTCTTGTCGCGAGTGAACAGAATGGCGACCGAAGCGTTATTCATGAAGGCTTCGAGTTCGCGCACGGTCTTGGCCAGATGTTCGCGCGCGCGTCGTGCTTCCTCTATATCGGCGACGATCCAGATTGTTCCCCGGTTGGTGTTTTCCGGATCAAGCGCCTTGGCGTAGATGTGACACCAGATCAGACTGCCGTCTTTGCGCCTGAATTGCGCATCAGTTTCGAATGATTGTCCGCTACCCAACAGCGGGCCGGCAGTCCTTCCGAACGCATCATAATCGGCCTGTGAGGGATAGATGCCTAAGGCTGGTTCAGCTACCAGTTCTTCCGGCGTATAGCCGAGAATCTCCGCGCCACGAGCATTGCAGCGCTGAATAACCCTGTCACGTGAATACATGATGCCAACCGAAGCGTTGGCAAAAATCGCCTCCAGTTCAAGCAGTATCTGTCTGCTCTTCTCTTCTGCGGCTTTGCGAGCGCTGATGTCACTGATGATCCAGATGGTTCCCTCGGGCGGGTTCTGCGGGTCGATCAGATAGGCGACCGCGTCGCCCCAGAAAAGCGTGTTGTCCTGCCGTCGAAAAAGGATCTCCGCCACATAAGGAACGCCGCTCGAGAGTAATGGAAAAGCCTCGCGGCTGGTTTGCTCCATTGCCTCCAGGGAAGGGTAGAGCGTCAGTGTGGGCTGGCCGACGCCTTCGTCACCGGTGAAACCGAAGATCTCGGCAAACTTGCTGTTGTAGCGCGTGATCAGGCGGTTTTTCGAGAAGCCGATGGCAACCGGTGCGTTGGCCATGATCGCCTGGAATTCAAGCAGCGTACGCCAACTCCCGGTGAGCGGGTTGTTGCCCATGCTGTCGTTGGCTGAAAGGGCGAGCAAAATTTCCGGCGATTCAGAAGCGGTGGGTACCCGCTGGATCATCACTGCCTGCTTGTTGCCAGCCGTGTCCTTGAGTGCGCTGATCAGCGGGCCGGGTTGCTGCTTCTCACGCAGGGCACGGCTAATCCAGTCGGTTGCAGCCGGATTGGCCAGCGTGTCGGAAAAACGCTTTCCGGTGATTTCCTGTGCGGAAAGTTGCAGTAGCGCAAGGCCAGCCGGATTGGCGTAAGTGATCCGGCCGTCGTGTCCCAATACGATCAGGGGGAGTTCGACCCAGTCCAGGCTATTTGTTGCAAGCTGTGTAGAGGTCACGAGATTCTTCTGACGGGTCACCGGATAACAACATCTTAGCGCTTTCCGAATTCCGGAAAGAAGATTTTCGTTGTTAGTGGCGCGTCGGAGAATTGCCGGTCGGCGTGTCATGACAAGCATCTTCAGTCTGTCGTAAATGTTATTAGCCATGCCTAATGCTACCGCCTGGGTGTCGATCGATTCACCGATGGCAGCTGTCCGGTTGCCTGTTATCGACGGGCAACTTCATCATCGTCATGACTTCATGGCTTGACGGCGTGTATTATCGTAAAAAAGATAAACTTTCTCCCGTTCT
>JBIJCY010000005.1:0-27615 GCA_044344385.1 Rhodocyclaceae bacterium
GCGAAGCGGAAGTATTGCACCAGCGGGATATGCGACGGGCAGACGTAGCTGCAGCAACCGCATTCGATGCAGTCGAAGATGTTGTATTCCTGCGTCTTGCCGAAATTCTTGGCGCGTGAAAACCAGTACATTTCGAACGGTTGCAGTTCGTGCGGGCAGGCTTCGGCGCAGGCGCCGCAGCGAATGCACGGCATCTCCGGTGCGGGTGGCGGAAACAGCGTCGGCGATGAGGCGATGATGCAGTTGGTGGCCTTGACCAGCGGGGCGTCGAGGCCAGGCATTTCAAAGCCCATCATCGGGCCGCCCATCAGGTAGCCGTTGGTGTCGTTTTTCGGTTGGCCAAGCTTGATGAATTCACTCAGCGGCGTGCCGATCAGCACTTCCCAGTTGCGCGGTTGTTCGACGTTGCCGGTCAGCGTGACGATGCGTGAGATTACCGGTTCGCCGTGTGCGACGGCGCGGTAGGCTGTATAGGCGGTGGCGACGTTGAAACATTGCACGCCGAGGTCGGTGGAGCGTTTGGCGGCCGGTACTTCCTTGCCAGTCAGGACGCGGATGAGCTGTTTCGCGCCGCCCGCCGGGTAGCGTGTCGGTACGGCGATGACTTCAAAGTTTTCGCCGAGTGCCAGTACGGCTTTTTGCAGGGCGGCGACGGCTTCGGGTTTGTTGTCTTCGATGCCGATGAGCACGCGTTTTGGCGCCAGCAGATCGCGGAAGATGGCCACGCCACGGATCACGTCCTCGGCGCGTTCGCGCATCAGGAGGTCGTCGCAGGTGATGAATGGCTCGCATTCGGCACCGTTGATCACCAGTTCGTCCATCGGCACTGTCTTTGAGGCGGTGAGCTTGGCATGGCTTGGAAATACGGCACCACCGAGGCCGACGACACCAGCGTCGCGCAGTATTTCACGGACACGCTCGGGGGCCAGCGTGCGGTAGTCGAGCGGCGTACGTGCTATCCACTCGTCGCGGCCATCCGGCTCGATGATGACCGAGAGTGTTGTAAGCCCTGAAGGGTGCGCGGCGACGTGTTCCTCGACGGCAAGCACGGTGCCGGAGGTCGGCGCATGTACCGCCGACGAGATCCAGCCATCGGCGCCGCCAATCAACTGGCCTTTCAGGACATGGTCACCGGCTTCGACGAGCGGGTTCGGCGTGCCGCCAATGCTTTGATGCAAAGGAACAATCAGGCGTGCAGGCAAGGGCGCCTGGCTGATCGGCGCCTGCAGCGAGGATGTCTTGTTGGTCTGCGGCTTGACGCCGCCTTTGAACTTGAAGAGTTGCTGAAGCATTGGGAGGGGCTCAGAGGCTGCGACAAAAACAAAAGCGTTTACCGCAAAGGCGCAAAGGCGCGAAGGTCGCGAAGAAAACAGAAACAAAAAAATTTGAAAAACAATGACTTTTCTTTGCGAATCTTTGCGCCTTTGCGCCTTTGCGGTGAGTTATTGATTTTTTCACAGCGTCTCAGGCAGCTCTCTTGATTTCAAATACCGGATATTTCCACTTCCAGTTTTCGATGTTTTCGGCGATCGTTTCCATGGTGATGCATTCGACCGGGCATGGTTTGATGCACAGTTCGCAACCGGTACATAGGGGGGCGACGATGGTATGCATCTGCTTGGCAGCGCCGACGATGGCATCGACCGGGCAGGCCTGAATGCACAGGGTACAGCCGATGCAGGTTTCTTCGTCGATGATGGCGATCTGTTTCGGTTTTTCTTCGGCGTCGAGCGGCGTCGGCTCACGACCGAGCAGATCGGCGAGCTTGCGCACGCCTTCCATGCCGCCCGGCGGACACAGGTTGATATCGGCCTCACCCGCTGAAATGGCTTCGGCATAAGGTTTGCAGCCCGGGTAGCCGCACTGCCCGCATTGCGTCTGCGGCAGGATGGCCTCAATTTTTTCGACCAGCGGGTTGCCTTCGACCTTGAACTTGACCGAGGCGTAGCCCAGTGCAGCACCCAGCACGATCGCGCCGAGTGCCATGATGGCGATGGCGGTGATCATTGGTATTTGTCCAGACCGGCAAAGCCCATGAATGCCAGACTCATCAGTCCGGCAGTAACCATCGCGATGGCCGTTCCCTTGAAATAGAGTGGTACGTCGGCACCCTCGACGCGCTCACGGATGCCGGCGAAGAGCACCAGTACGAGCGAAAAGCCGATGGCACTACCAGCACCAAAAAGCAGTGAGTCAACAAAATTGTATTTGTTGGAAATATTCAGCAATGGCACACCAAGCACTGCGCAGTTGGTGGTGATCAGCGGCAGATAGATGCCCAGTACCTGATGTAATACGGGGCTGGTCTTCTGGATGACCATCTCGGTGAGCTGGACTATCGCGGCGATCGTGACGATGAATGACAGTGTGCGTAGGTACTCGAGGCCGAAAGGCATCAGCAGGTAGTGGTCAATGATGTAGCTGGCACCAGTCGCCACCGTCAGTACGAAGGTTGTCGCTGCGCCCATGCCGAAAGCCGTTTCCAGTTTCTTGGAAACGCCCATGAACGGGCAGAGGCCAAGAATCTTCACCAGCACGACGTTATTGACGAGCACTGCGCCGATGATGATGAACAGGTAATGGGTCATTGTAGGGTGAGCTTCGGAAGGCCTGAGTTCAATGTGCTGCAATTATCCCGTGTCGAAGCGTGTGCTTCAACCACGTTGTCAGTGAGTGCTATATGTTGGACGTCAAACTGTTTGCTTGTCAACTGTTTGGCGTTTTTGCCCGGGGCGTAATCGGGAAATGGCATTTGCTGCTTCGCCGACGAGTTCGGGGCCACGGTAGATGAAGCCTGAATAGAACTGCACCAGACTTGCACCCGCCTCGATCTTGGCGGCCGCATCGGTACCGCTCATGATGCCGCCAACGCCGATGATCGGCAGTTCGCCGGCGAGCGCCGTTGAGAGCTTTTTCAGGACGGCGGTTGAAATGTCGAAAATGGGAGCGCCCGACAGGCCGCCGGTTTCGTCGGCATTCGGCATGCCCTCAACACCGGCTCTTGAAAGCGTAGTGTTGGTGGCGATCACGCCGTCCATCTTGTGTTGGCGCAGCAGGTCGGCAATTGCCTGGATCTGCGCGTCTTCGAGATCAGGGGCGATCTTCAGCGCGAGCGGAACGTATTTGCCGTGTTTATCGGCGAGTTTCGCTTGTGCCGCTTTCAGGCCGCCGAGTAGCGCGTCGAGCGCGTCGTCTTTCTGCAGCTCGCGCAGGTTTTTGGTGTTCGGGCTGGAAATGTTGACGGTGACGTAGCTCGCTGCGTTATAGACGCGATCAAGGCAGATCAGGTAATCGTCGGCAGCTTTTTCGATCGGTGTATCGAAGTTCTTGCCGATGTTGATGCCGAGGATGCCGCCGCGCTTCGGGAACTGCGCCGCTGCGACGTTGGCCAGCAGTCTTTCGACGCCGTCATTGTTGAAGCCCATGCGATTGATGATCGCCTGTTTTTCCGGGATGCGGAACAGGCGTGGTTTCGGGTTGCCGGACTGCGCGCGTGGTGTGATCGTGCCGATTTCAAGAAAGCCGAAACCCAGTGAGGCGAGCGCATCGATGTGGTCGCCATTCTTGTCGAGCCCGGCAGCAAGGCCAACCGGATTGGGAAACTTCAGCCCCATGACCTCGACCGGATCTGGTGGAACCGATTTGGCGACAAGGCAGGCGATGCCCGCTGAATTGAGGAAGCCAACGCCGGACATACCGATGCCGTGGGCGGTTTCGGCGTCGAGCGCGAAGAAGAATTTGCGGAGCAGGGGATAAATCATGGGCGGTATTTTACCGCATTGCAGCATAGGGCGGTGGGCCGCAGCCGCTGCTTCAAGGTGTCATTATTTGACTTCAAAACCTACCGCAGAGGCGCAGAGACGCAGAGACGCAGAGACGCAGAGACGCAGAGACGCAGAGATGACGCAGAGATGACGCAGAGATGACGCAGAGATGACGCAGAGAAAAATAGATTTTTGCCTGTGTTTTTCTCTCCTCTGCGTTTTCCTCTGCGTCTCTGCACCTCTGCGGCGGGTTTCGATGGTTAAATGCGATCTTCCGGAACCGCGTTTTCCAGCGCCCGCCATTGCCCGTCAAACAGTCCCTCGATGGGCTGAAAATTCGATTTGTAGGCCATCTTTCTGCTATCGCGAATCCAGTAGCCCAGATAGAGGTACGGCAGCTTGTTGGCGGCGCACTGGGCGATTTGCCAGAGGACGTTGTAGGTTCCGTAGCTGGCGCCGGGAACGTCGGGGTCGTAGAAGGTGTAAACGGATGAAAGGCCATCGTTGAGCACGTCGATGATGCTGATCATGCGCAACACACCGTTTTCGGTAAATTCGACGAGCCGCGTGTCGACGCGGCTTTGCAGGAGGAAGTGTGAATACTGTTCGTGGCTGTCCTGATCCATGCCGCCGCCGGCGTGGCGTGCCGACTGGTAGCGCAGGTAGAGCTCATAGTGCTCGTTGAAAAAGCCAAGCGGCAGTTCACGTGCGTGCAATTCGTTCAATTCGCCGTGCATGTTCATGCTGCGGCGCTGGCTGCGGTTGGGCGTAAAGCGGGCGATGGGCAGGCGCACCGGGACGCAGGCGTGGCAGTCGTCGCAATGCGGGCGATAGGTGAACACGCCGCTGCGACGGAAACCGGCGCGCACCAGTTCGCCATAGACTTCGGCATTGATCAGATGCGTCGGCGTGGCGACTTGTGAGCGCGCCTTTTCATCCGGCAGGTAACTGCAGGTGTAGGGGGCTGTGCTGTAGAACTGCAGCAGCGAAAACGGCAGTTCGGAATCGTTGAGCCGCGACATGTTTTCTATTTCCAGGATTGGCTTGCACCATCAGCAGGCCATTGGCTTGGCTTCACATCCATTGCGACGAGTGCGTGCAGTCGGGCAATAAAATCGCCGCGCGGCATTTCGCGGGCGCCCAGCGAGGCAAGATGCGGTGTATTCATCTGGCAATCTATCATGCCGAACCCTTGCGTTTCAAGAAAACGGGCGAGATGCGCGGCGGCAATTTTCGATGCATCAGAGACTCGACTGAACATGGATTCACCGTAGAACATGCCGCCGATCGCCAGGCCGTAAAGCCCGCCAACCAGTTTTTCGTCAATGCTTACTTCGACTGAGTGGGCGATGCCGAGTTCGAAAAGTTGTCGATAGGCGCGTTGCATTTCGCGTGTGATCCAGGTGCCGGGCTGGCCGGGACGGGGTGTTTCGGCGCAGGCGCGGATGACCTCCGGGAAGGCTTTGTCGAGTCGTACTTCGTAGTTGCCGGCACGTAACGTGCGGCGTAGCGTACGCGAGATTCTGAATTCGCCGGGGAAGAGCACCATGCGCGGATCGGGGCTCCACCACAGAATGGGTTCGCCGGCCGAGAACCACGGGAAAATGCCTTGCCGGTAGGCGTCAAGAATGCGTTCCGGCGTCAGGTCGCCACCGGCGCAGAGCAGTCCGTTCGGCTCGGTCAGCGCCTGCGCGAGCGGCGGGAAAGGCGCATCGCCGGTGAGCCAGGGAATCATCGCTGGAAAGTGATCGTCTGCCGGTCAGCCTGAAAAACCCGTGTCGGCGTCTTGAAGGCGACGACGTGGTCGACATCGAGCTTGATGCCGATTTTTTCGCCGAGCGCATGATTGTGGTGTGATGGCACCAGCGACAGGACTTCGGCGCCGCTGCCAAGGCGCAGTGTGTAAAGGATGTCGGCACCGCGAAAGGATTTGTGCAGCACTTCGGCCTGCATTTCGCTGCGATCGTCGTGAATGATATCGTCCGGGCGCAGCAGCACCTCGACGCCGCAGCCTTTACCGCACTCGCCGCAGCCTTGGCTGCACTCCAGTGGTACGTGTGATTCAAGGACGCCCAGTTCGACTTCAACGCTATTGTTATCGACGACCATGCCGGGCAGGAAAACGCCCTGGCCGACAAAATCAGCGACGAAACGATTGGCCGGTTGATGGTAGAGGTTATAGGCCGTATCCCACTGCTGGATCGTGCCTTCGGCCATGACGCCGATTTCGTCGGCCATGGCAAAGGCTTCGTGCTGGTCGTGCGTCACGAGAACGGCGGTAATTCCCTGACTTTTCAGAATGTCGCGTACTTCCAGCGACAGTCGTTCGCGCAGGTCAACGTCTAGGTTGGAGAAAGGCTCATCGAGCAGGATCAGTTGCGGACGCGGTGCCAGTGCGCGCGCCAGCGCCACGCGCTGCTGCTGGCCACCGGAGAGTTCGTTTGCGTACTTGCTGCCTTGTCCGCTCAGGCCAACCGTCGCCAGCAGTTCGTCGACGCGTGTTGTACGCTCGTTGGTCGATAGCTTCGCCAGCCCGAAACCGATGTTTTCAGCGACCGTCAGGTGCGGAAACAGTGCGTAATCCTGAAACACCATGCCGATGCGCCTTTGCTCGGGGGGTACGCGAAAGCCGGCACGACTGACGGGCGTGCCTTCAACGCGAATTTCACCGGCCGCGATTTCCTCGAAGCCGGCAATGCAGCGCAACAACGTCGTTTTGCCACAACCCGACGGACCGAGCAGGCAGGCGATCTTGCCGCTGTCGACGCGAAAGCCGACACCGTTGACGACAGTGTGTTTGCCGTAACGCTGGACGATGTCTTCGAGTTCGAGATGGGCCATTGAGAAAACTGATTTGATTGGGTTCAGGCGGGGAAAAACCGAGTGGTCAATTATAATTCGCATTTACACCGCTCACCCATGAAAACTGTCCGCTTCAATTTCCTGCTGGCCATCTCCGTAACCGTTGCCGTCTTTGTCGGGCTGCCGGTGATGAGTGTGTTGACGAACGTCTTCAGCAGCGGCACCGGGGCTACGTGGTCGCATCTGGCGTCAACCGTCCTGCCCGAGTATGTCGCCAATACCTTGTGGCTTTGTCTCGGTGTTGGCATGGGAGTGATGGTGCTTGGCGTTGCAACTGCGTGGCTAACCGCGATGCACGACTTTCCCGGACGGCGGATCTTCGAGTGGGCGCTGGTGCTGCCGCTGGCCATTCCAGCTTACGTGCTGGCTTATGTCTATACCGACTTCCTGCAATTTGTCGGGCCCATACAAAGCTGGCTACGTGATTCGTTTGGCTGGAGCCGTGCCGATTACTGGTTTCCTGATGTACGGACACTCGGTGGCGCGGTGTTGATGTTTGTTTTTGTTCTCTATCCCTACGTCTATCTGCTCGTGCGCACAGCCTTCCTGGAGCGTGCCAGTGGCATGCTTGAAGCGGCGCGTACACTTGGCCTCGGGCCGTGGAGCAGTTTTTTTCGTGTTTCCCTGCCGTTGGCGCGGCCGGCAGTGGCTGCCGGTACGACATTGGCGCTGATGGAAACACTCGCTGATTACGGTACCGTTTCCTACTTCGGCGTATCAACCTTCACGACCGGTATTTATCGCGCCTGGTTTTCACTGGGCGATCGCGTTGCTGCGGCTCAACTGGCGGCGGCGTTGTTGGGGTTTGTCGTTGTTCTGCTGCTCGTCGAATACGGCTCGCGTGGCCGTGCCCGCTTCCACAACACCACGGGTCGCAATCGTCAGATGGCCGGCTATCGTTTGCGCGGCTGGCATGCGGCGGCGGCAACGCTGGTTTGTACTGTGCCCTTGATACTTGGTTTTCTGCTGCCGGCGGGGCTTTTGTTGCGCCTGGCGCTGACCGAGGGCGACGCGCAGTTTGGCGAGCGTTTTATCGGTCTGGCACGCAACAGTTTCGTGCTGGCCGGGGTCACCGCAGCAATCGCCGTTGCGCTGGCGTTGTTGCTTGCGTATGGTGCGCGACTGTCGAAAGGCTTGCCGGCACGGGCGCTCAATCGACTGGTCAGTCTGGGTTACGCGGTTCCCGGCTCGGTGATCGCTGTCGGCGTGTTAATTCCGGTGACGCGGCTCGACAACTGGCTGACCGGGCATTGGGCGCTCTGGTTTGGGCACAATCCGGGATTGCTGATCACCGGCGGCATCGCTGCGCTGGTCTATGCCTATCTGGTGCGTTTTCTCGCTGTCGCCCTGCAATCAGTGGGTTCGAGCCTGTCAAAAATCACCTCCAGCATGGACGATGCCGCGCGCTGTCTCGGTCTGGGGCAGGGCGAGACCTTGCGCCGTGTGCATTTGCCGATCTTGCGCGGCAGCCTGTTCACGGCCGGCCTGCTGGTCTTTGTCGATGTCATGAAGGAGCTTCCGGCGACGCTGGTGATGCGCCCCTTTAATTTTGACACGCTGGCGACACAGGCTTATACGCTGGCTTCCGATGAGCGTCTGGCAGAGGCCTCGACGGCAGCGCTGGCCATTGTTGCAGTCGGCCTGTTGCCGTTGATTGCCTTGTCTCAGCAGATTGCCCGCCGCCGCCGTTAGGTGGTTTTGTGCTGCCGGGCATTGCGCAGCAGAAAAAAACCGTTGTGTGATGATTTGCATGCGATTGGCTTATGCTAAGCTGGCCGCCAGCCAATCCAGCTTTCGGGAGCGCAATGGCAGAACCGTCTTTCAACGTGTCGAGTATTGATCTCGCGACTGAATCCAGGGTGGGCGTTGAGTCGTCCCTGATCGAAAGCGATCAACGCTTCCATGAGATATTTTCTGCGATTGATGCGGTGATCTGGATGCGCGATCCGCATCAGCAATCCTTTATTTATGTCAGCCCCGCTTATGCCCGCATATGGGGCCGTACGCTGGACTCCCTGTACGCCGATCCTGCCTCGTTTCTCGATGCTGTTCATCCCGATGATCAACTTCGGGTGACTGCCGCGTTGCCGATGCAAGCGCTCGGTTCATATGACATTGAATACCGTGTGTTGCGCCCCGACGGCACGATTTCATGGGTTCATGACGTGGCGTTTCCGGTGCGTGACGCCTATGGCGTTGTTGTTCGGGTGGCGGGCATTGCCGCCGATATTACCGCTCGCCTTGAGGCCGAAGGCCGCCTGTGCGAATTGAACCTGCAACTGGAAACCCGGATTGTGGCGCGCACTGCCGAGCTGTCCGAAAAGGTCGAGGCACTGGAATCTGCGCAGCAAGCCTTGAGCCAGTCCGAGGATAAATACCGGCTGGTTATCGAGAATGTCAGCGAAGGCATTGTGTTGGTACAGAACAAGCGCTTTGTCTTTGCCAATCCGCGCGCTTGTGAAATTTCGGGTTACTCAGCCGAGGAACTGCTCAGTATCGAATTTCCCGATGTTGTTCATCCGGATGACCGGGAGAAGGTAATTGACCGACACCGTCGACGCCTGGCCGGTGAAGTGGTTGAGGCACGCTACGACTTTCGAACGCTGCACCGGGATGGTAGGTCAACCTGGATTGAGTTGGGCGCAGTGCTTATCCAGTGGGAAGGTCAGGTTGCGACGCTTTGCTTTTTTTCGGATGTCAGCGCACGCAAACGGCTGGAAGAAAATCTCAGGCAGACCCTGGTTGAGCGCGAAACCATTCTTGAAAATTCGCTCGTCGGCATTATTTTCCTGACCCCACAGGGCCGTGTCCGCTGGGTTAATCAGGGGCTGCGCGCAATGATCGGTGGGCAGGTTGATGATCTGACCGGTACTTCGCTTGAGCCGTTTTATGCGAGCCGGGAAATCTATTTGCGTGTCGGTGAACAGGTTGCTGCGGCAGTGCGCGCCGGCCAGTCCTATGAAACAGAATTGCAGTTTCGGCGCCCTGGCGGTGGCCTGCTCTGGGTGTATCTTTCAGGGAAAGCGGTCAATGTTTTTGATCTGTCGTTGGGGACAGTCTGGGTCGTCGTCGATATCTCAACGCGCAAACAGCTGGAAATCGATTTGCAGCGTTCTTCGGCCGAGCGCGAGGCGATCCTCCAGTCGACGCTGGTCGGCATTACATTCTCGATCGATCGCAAGCATCAGTGGGTTAATCGTACTCTTGCCGAAATGCTGGGCTATACCCCCGATGAGTTGATTGGTCAGTCCAGCCTGCTTCACTTCCCGAGTGAGGAGGCATGGCGCGAGTTGGGCGCGCATGCCTATCCTGCGCTGGCGCGTGGAGATCACTACAGCACCGAGTGCCAGATGCGCCATCGTGACGGGCATTTGATCTGGATAGAGCTTTCCGGTTGTTGTGTTGATCCGCAAGATTTCTATAAAGGGGCCATCTTCACCTACCTCGATATTTCAGAGCGCAAGCGGGCAGAGGAGGATATTCAGGCAGCGTTGATTCAGCAAAAAGAGCTTAACCAGATGAAGTCGCGCTTCGTCTCGATGACCTCGCACGAATTCCGCACGCCTTTGTCGACCATCCTTTCGTCGACGGAACTTTTGCGCCATTACAGTGATCGGATCGGGACAGCGGAGCGTGACGGGTTGTTTGACAGTATCGAGACAGGCGTCATGCGCATGACGGAGATGCTCGATAACATGCTGATCATTGGTCAGGCTGATGTGGGTCGTCTCCAGTGTTCGCCTGCTGCGTTGGATCTCGACCGATTTTGTCATGACATGGCTGTTCAGGCGCAAGTGGCGGCTGAACCGACCGGAGTGCGTCCAGAGTTGCGTCTGGATATTGAGGCCGGCAACGTGCCGGTCGAGATGGACGAAAAATTGTTACGGCATATCCTGGGCAATCTTCTGTCGAACGCCTTGAAGTATTCGCCCGGTGGTGGTGTCGTTGATTTTTCCGTACGCATTGCAGATTCAGTGGTAATTTTTGTGGTGGCTGATCAGGGCATCGGAATACCCGCTGAAGAATTGCCAAAATTGTTTTCTTCCTTCCATCGCGCGACGAACGTTGGCAATATTCCGGGGACGGGCCTTGGCCTGGCGATCGTTATCCGGTCAGTCGAAGTGCATGGTGGTAGGATCAAGGCCGAGAGCGAGCTTGGCCGGGGAACACGATTTACCGTGAAATTACCGGCGAATGGGCTCCCTTTGGAAGGGTGTGCGATTGATTTGCTAGGTGCTGAGGCCTGTGCATCGTGCCAGTGGGCGGGAGCGGGTTGTTTGCGCAAGTTTGAATAGCGCTTCAGGAACCACGGAAATGTCGTTGCAATCGAGGGATTGAGTCATGGCAAGAATTCTTGTTATTGAAGATGAGGCACCGATTCGCGCCAACTTGTTGCGTTTCCTCATGCTTGAGGGGCACGAACTATTCGAGGCTGAGAATGGGCAAGTGGGCCTTGAACTGGCGCGCAAGTTGCGGCCTGATCTCATCTTGTGCGACATGATGATGCCGGTGCTCGACGGCGTCGGCGTGCTCGACGGTTTGCGCGCCGATCCGACGATTGCCCAAACGCCGTTCATTTTTTTGACCGCTGCTGCGTCGAGAGAGCAGGTAGAGCGTGGGCTGAAACACGGGGCCAGCGCTTACGTGACCAAACCGTTCATTCTCGGCGATGTGCGCGGCTTGATTGCCCGCCATCTTTCCACCAAGGTTTCCCGATGAGCCTGATTCTCGTTGTTGAGGATGATCCGACGATTCGCAGCAATCTGCAGCGTTTACTGGGTATTGAAGGTTTCGTTACCGATGGCGCCGAAAACGGTGCGGAGGCGCTCAAGTGCATCGCCTCGCGCAAGCCGGATCTCGTGCTCAGTGATATCACCATGCCGGTGCTGGACGGTTATGCTTTGCTTGCCGCCATGCGCGCTGATCCGGCAATGTCGCAAATCCCGGTGATCCTGTTGACTGCAATGGCCGATCGCGCCTCGATGCGTCAAGGGATGAATATCGGTGCTGACGATTATCTGACCAAGCCTTTTCAGCGAGAGGATCTTCTTGCCGCCGTACGCACACGTCTTGAACGTGCGGCCACCCAGCATGCGGAAAGCGAACGTCTTTCGGCCGAAGCGCGGCGTTTGCGACTTGTTGATGCAGTGACGGACTTGCCGAATCGCGAAGCCATGCTCGAGCGCTTACCGCATGCGCTGGTTGCTATGGGGCGTCAGCAGGGTCGCTTGGCGCTGATTGTTGTCGGGCTGGAGGGCTTCAGCCGTATTAACGATTCATTGGGCCATGCGACGGGTGATCGTCTGCTGCGTGCGGTGGCCGATCGTTTGCAGGGCGAAATTGACCGGTCCATCTGTTCAAGTCCTTTTGACGGTGTCGGGCGCTTGGGCGGCGTCCTGTTTGTTGTGACACTGGGCGAAGTGGGCGGCAATGATCATGTCGATGATCTGGCCAGACGTTTGCTCGCCCGGGTGGCCGAGCCAGTCGTCATTGAAGGGCAGGAGTTGTTCCTTACCGCCAGCGCCGGCATTGGCCTCTATCCGCACGATGGCGAGAGCAGTGTCGCGCTGCTTGAACACGCCGAAACGGCCCTCGGCGAAGCCAAGCGCAGCGGTGGTGGAAGTTTTACCTATTTTTCACCGCAGATGAATGCTGCTGCCGGTGATCGATTGCGCTTGGACAATGATTTGCATCGGGCGGTCGAGCGTAATGAGTTGCAGGTCTATTATCAACCGCAGCTGAACGTGATCACTGGCCGCATTATTGGTTTTGAGGCTTTGATCCGCTGGCAGCATCCGGAACTCGGTCAGGTGTCGCCTGTTCGCTTCATTCCGATTGCTGAGGAGAATGGCCAGATTGTCGCCATCGGAGCGTGGATTCTCGAAGCCGCCTGTATCCAGGCCAAGGCTTGGATTGATCAGGGGTTTGCCCCACTGCGCATGGCCGTCAATTTGTCCGCCCGACAGTTTGCCGATGATGATTTATGCGCGCTGGTGAGCGATGTGCTTGAGCGTTCGGGTTTGCCGGCGGCGAATCTCGAACTCGAGATTACCGAAGGCACAGCGATGCAGGGAGCCGAGCGGGCGATCGCCATCATGCATCGTCTGAAGTCGCTGGGAATCAAACTGGCGCTTGATGATTTCGGTACTGGCTACTCCAGCCTCTCGTATCTGAAACGCTTTCCGCTGGATGTGCTGAAGGTTGATCAGTCCTTTGTGCGCAATATTACAACCGATCCGGGTGACGCCGCGATTACCCGTGCCGTTGTCATGCTGGCACGTAGTTTTGGCATGTCGGTGATTGCCGAAGGCGTCGAGACGACCGATCACCTGCAATTCATTAGCAATCTCGGTTGCGAGGAATATCAGGGTTATCTTTTTAGCAAACCGGTGCCCGCTTCTGATGCGGCGGTGCTGCTCGCTCGCCAGTTGGCGATCGCCTAGGAGTGACAAAATGGCTGTGACCGGTGCAGGGAAGACCTGGCGATTGTTGGTTGTCGACGATCACGAACAGATACGCAGCTCACTGAAACGGGCGCTTGAGTTTGAAGGCTACGACGTGGTGACGGCCGGTTCGGGTGGCCGGGCGCTCGATTTGCTGGCGACGGCAGTGTTTGATCTGGTCTTGCTCGACGTGAATATGCCCGATTTGGACGGTTTTTCGGTGCTGGCAAAGATGCGTGAAGTGCCCGATTTGGCGGCCATACCGGTGATCATGGTGACGGGGGTCGTCGACTCGCAGAGCGTTGTTCGCGGCAAGAAATTGCAAGTCAGTGACTATCTGGTCAAGCCCTACCGGATTGCTGATTTGTTGAAGCGGGTCGAACGCTGCCTGAACGTGTCACTCGACTTGACGTTTGAAGAGCTGCCGCCAATCGACGAAGCCGTCTCGTCGGGTGATGAGGCGGCTTTGGCCAAAGAGAACCGCGATTAGCGGTAGCCGGCGCGGTCGAAAATTACCTGTGCCTTGGCACGGTACATGGCCAGAGTGGCGACTGGTAGCGGGTCTGCCTTGAACTTGCCGAGCGCATCGAGTGCCGGATTGCTCACCTTGACGCTGGCGACTACGGGCCACTCGTTGTTGCCGGCGGCGAAGTAGCGTTGCGCTTCGTCGCTGGCCAGATACTCCAGAAATTTCACTGCTGCGGCTTTGTGTGGTGATGCTTTCAGCATGCCGCCACCCGAAACATTGATATGCGCACCGGAACCCTGTTGATCGGGCCAGATGATGCCGACTTTTTCCATGGTCTTTTTGTCGTCGGGTTTGTCCGAACGCATCAGCCGCGCGACGTAATAGGTGTTGGATACGGCTATTGCGCATTCGCCGGCGGCGACAGCCTTGATCTGGTCGGTGTCACCGCCTTTTGGCGTACGTGCAAAGTTGGCAACGACGCCTTTGGCCCACGTTTCGGCTTTGGCTTCTCCTTCGTGCGCGATGATACTTGCCATCAGCGACAGGTTGTAGGGGTGCGATCCGGAGCGTGAACAAACCTTGCCCTTCAGTTCGGGCTTGGCCAGATCCTGATAGGTCTGTACGTCTCCTGGTTTCAATGCGTTTTTTGCATAGACGATGACGCGTGCTCGCGTCGAAAACGAGAACCAATCGTCGGTGCGCAGATGCGCCGGGATGCGTGATTCGAGCAAGGTGGATTTGACCGGCGCAAAAAGCCCCATTTCATGCGCTGCCGCGAGGCGTGCCGCGTCCACGGTCAGCAGAATGTCGGCCGGGCTGTTGGCGCCTTCGTTCTTGATCCTTTCGAGCAATTCGTCTTCCTTGCCCTCGATACGATTGATCTTGATGCCGGTTTGTTTTGTGAAGTTGGCGTAGAGCGCTTCGTCGGTCTGGTAGTGACGGGCCGAATAGAGGTTGAGTACGTTATCTTCTGCTTGCACGCTGTTGAAGAGCGCCGTGCTCAGGGCAATGACGATAAGCGCTTGGGTGAGTTTGGTTTTCATCGGCAGCTTCCAAATGTTCGGGTGAGAGAAAATAATCGCAAAGGCAGCAGCCCCCGAACAATGATAACGGGTATTTTTACAAATGTAAATGAGAAGTGTTATTAATAGCGCGCTAAAAAAATCGACGTTGAAACGTCGTTAGCCGGATTTTTAGCGAATTATTTTTCGACGACGCGCCGTGCGCCGTTGTAGCGTTTGACCCAGTAACTCTGGCGCATGTCTTCAACACGGACTTCGGCGCCACTGCGCGGCGAATGCAGGAAGCGGTTATCACCGAGATAGATGCCGACGTGTGAGAAGGCGTGGCGCATGGTGTTGAAGAACACGAGGTCGCCGGCCTTCAGTTCGGTTTTGTCGATGTTGTCGCCGACCTGGCTTTGTTCGCGCGCAGTGCGTGGAAGAATGAGGCCGACTGCGTCCTTGAACACGAGTTGGACAAAACCGCTGCAGTCCAGACCGCTGTCGACATTGGTACCGCCACGGCGATAGTTGACGCCGACCAGTTCAAGGCCCTTGAGGATGAGATCCTGTGCGCTGTTGGTATAGCGTTCAAACAACGAAAGCTCTTCAACAGGCTTTTGTTGTTCGGCAGCGTTCGCCACGCCAGCGCCGGAAAGGGCAATGAACGCGACAGTAAACAGGATTGTGACGGATGTGTTACGGAACATGGAGCCGGAATTTATGTGAAATATTACCGAATGTAAACCTTAAATAGGCCTGTTTTCTCGATATCGGTTTAAAAAACGTTTGTAACATGATGTTTTTAAGTAATAAGTATTAAAATGTTATTTCCCGCTCAATTTGTGCACTGCAAATGGGTTTGTCTTAAGGATCGTAGTATATTTTCCCTTTGCGACGTGTTCGTGCGTCATCAGGCACGGCCGTGACTCGGGATCTCCTGTTTCTACTCGCCGTAATCCTGAATTTGTGTTTATAATCCGTAATTATGAATTAGGGCGAAAATCAGGAAACGTTTTTTGACCCCGATTTACCCTTCAGAGAGGAACGCGCATGAGCCCATTCAAGGCTTATCTGATCGAGGAAAAGGAAGGCAAGACGCAAAGCAGCTTCGTCAGTATGGACGCGTCACAGCTTGATGCGGGCGAGGTGATGATCAAGGTTGCGTACTCCAGCGTCAATTATAAGGATGCGCTGGCCGCCACCGGTGTGGGCAGGATCATTCGACGCTATCCGTGTATTGGCGGCATTGATCTTTCCGGCACTGTCGAAAGCAGTGCTGATCCGCGCTTCAAGCCGGGCGATGCGGTGATTGCGACCAGCTTTGATATTGGCGTCGCGCATCATGGCGGTTACGCCGAATATGCGCGCGTGCCGGCTGACTGGGTAGTGCCGTTGCCGGCCGGGCTCTCTTTGTTTGAGGCCATGGCGCTGGGCACAGCGGGTTTTACCGCGACCCTCGGCATCATTCGTATGGAAGAAAACGGCCTGACGCCGGGCAAGGGCCCGGTGATCGTCACAGGCGCTACGGGTGGTGTCGGCAGTCTTGCGGTCGATATGCTCGCCAAGCTTGGCTATCAGGTGACCGCGTTTACCAGCAAGGAAGCCGAGTTTGATTACCTCAAGGGGCTGGGGGCTGCCGAAGTCATGTTGCGCAGTTCGCTTGATCTGTCCCGCATTCGTCCGCTCGACAAAGCGCTCTGGGCTGGCGCGGTGGATAATCTGGGGGGCGATGTGCTGGCCTGGATCGCCAGTACGATGAAGCAGGGCGGGACGATTGCCAGCATCGGTTTGGCGGCAAGCACTTCACTTAATACCACTGTCATGCCGTTCATTTTGCGTGGTGCCTGCTTACTCGGTATCGATTCGGGTTACATCGGCGAGCCTTATCGCAGTGGTGTCTGGAAGCGTCTGGCCAATGACTTGCGGCCGCGACACCTGCTTGAGATGACTCGAACCATCGGCTTTGAAGAGCTGCCTGATGTGTTCGATGATTTCCTCAAGGGCCGCGCGCGCGGTCGGGTCGTTGTCGAGATTGCCGGCGCCTGACAAGGAATCGAGCGAAGCCATGGATAACGCGACCAATCTTCCCCGAGTACTGATCGTCGATGATTCGCGCATGGTTCGCGCGATGATCATCAAGCGCATCCGGGAACATTACGATTTTCGTGAAGAGGTTGATGGCGAGGCGGGCTGGCAGGCGCTGGTACTCGATCACTCGATTCATCTGGTGATTTCCGACCTGTCGATGCCGATACTTGACGGCTATGGCTTGTTGACGCGGATCCGTGAATCCAAACTGGCACGCATCCGGGACATGCCGGTGGTCATCATCTCCGGTGAGGAGAGTGAAGAGGCGCTGCAACGGGCCAAATCGCTCGGCGTTTCAGACTTTATCAGCAAGAGTATCGGCGGTTCCGAGTTGTTGGCGCGTATCGACTCGCTGGTCAAATTGTCGCTGGCGCAGAATCAGCTCAAAGAAAATCGCGAGCAACAGGTTCAGGATCCCGATACCGGACTATTCACGCGCAAGTACATCGAATTGCAGGCCGCCCAGGCAATGTCGCACGCCATGCGCCACGATAGCCAGGTGAGCGCCATGGTCATGGGCTTCGACCGCTTTCCCGCCTTGCGTGAGGAGCATGGCGCTGAAGTAATGCAGCAGTTGCAGATGCGTTTCTCGAAAATGCTTTCCAACAAGATGCGCAAGGAAGACAGTCTCGGCCATTTCGCCGGTAGTCAGTTCGCCGTCATTTCGCCGGGAACCCCGTATCCCGCCTGTGAATCCTTTGCCAATCGTTTGCGCGAAGCGATCGCAGTTGCCAACATTTCGTTGCACGGGCAGCGGTTGAGTCTCTCGGTCAGTGTCGGTGTGGCCAACACGCCGGAAGACCGGGTGACTTCGGCCGGCGCATTGCTTGAACTGGCCGGTGCGCGTTTGAAAACCGCACAGCAATCAGGCGGTAACCGGGTGATTGCCTGCAGTGCCAAGCCGCTGGCCGAGTTGGTTACGCCCGGCATCGGGCAAGCCATCGATCTTATTAACGGTGGACATGAGAGCGCGGTGATTCCGCATCTTCTCAAGCTTGGCAAGCAGGTGTTGCCATTGCTTCGTTTGCTTGAACGGGAGTTGAAGTTGGGTCTGCCTTTGGCAGATATTGAAAAAAGTATGCTTGACCGGGCGCAGGAAGTCGAAGACGCCGGGCAGGAATAGTTTCCAGTGGTGCAGGATATTAACCTTCAGCAAGAGGAAGTCTCATGACGACAATCAAAGAGTTTCACAAGCATTCCATCGAAAACCGCGACGCCTTCTGGGGCGAAGAGGCCAAATTGATCGACTGGCACAAGCCCTTCACGCAGACGCTGGATTATTCACGTCCGCCTTTTGCCAAGTGGTTTGTTGGCGGCGAAACCAATCTTTGTTACAACGCGGTGGACCGGCACGCAGCCAAGCGCCCGAACGACCGCGCACTGGTCTTCATTTCGACCGAAACCGACCAGGAAGTGGTTTACTCCTTTGCTGAGTTGAAGAAGGAAGTGATGCGTACCGCCGCGATCATGCTGAGCCTCGGTGTGGGCAAGGGCGATCGCGTTCTGATCTATATGCCGATGATCGCCGAAGCGACATTCGCCATGCTCGCTTGCGCTCGTATCGGCGCCATCCATTCGGTGGTGTTTGGCGGTTTTGCTTCCGGTTCGCTGGCAACACGCATCGATGACGCAACGCCGAAACTGATCGTTTCAAGCGATGCCGGCATGCGCGGCGGCAAGGCCGTTCCCTACAAGCATCTGCTTGATGAAGCGATCGATCTGGCCGAGCACAAGCCGGCCAAAGTGCTGATGATCGACCGTGGCCTCGATAAGGGTTTCAACAAGGTTGCGGGCCGCGATGAGGATTACGCCACGCTGCGCACCAAGTTCATGGACGCTGAAGTGCCGGTGACCTGGCTTGAATCGTCCGAGCCGTCATACATTCTCTACACGTCGGGCACCACCGGCAAGCCGAAGGGCGTGCAGCGTGACACCGGCGGTTATGCCGTGGCGCTGGCTGCGTCGATGAAGTACATCTTCCTCGGCGGCGAAGGCGAAACATTGTTTGCTACGTCAGATATCGGCTGGGTTGTAGGCCATTCGTACATCGTGTATGGCCCGCTGATTGCCGGCATGTGCACGATCATGTACGAAGGCACGCCGCTGCGCCCTGACGCCGGTATCTGGTGGCAGATCGTCGAGAAGTACAAAGTCAACGTCATGTTCTCGGCGCCGACTGCCGCGCGAGTGTTGAAGAAACACGATACGGCCTTCATGCACAAGTACGACCTGTCCAGCCTGAAGCACCTGTTCCTCGCTGGCGAGCCGCTTGACCAGCCGACGCACGAATGGATTCAGGGCGAGCTCAAGCTGCCGGTGATCGACAATTACTGGCAGACCGAAACCGGCTGGCCGATCCTCTCGGCGATGCCCGGTGTCGAAAAAACCGAGATACGTTTCGGGACGCCGAGCTTCCCGGTTTATGGTTACGACCTGCAGATTTTCCGCGAGGACGGCACCCAGTGCGACCCCGATGAAAAGGGCATTGTCGGTATCGTTCCGCCGCTGCCACCCGGTTGTTTGTCAACGGTATGGGGTGATGACAAGCGCTTCGTCTCGACCTACTTCTCGCTGTTCGCGGACCGCCCGGTTTATTCTTCCTTCGACTGGGGTATTAAGGACAAGGACGGCTACCACTACATTCTTGGCCGTACCGACGACGTGATCAACGTCGCTGGCCATCGTCTTGGAACGCGCGAGATCGAAGAGGCGATCCAGGGGCATTCGGCGATTGCCGAAGTCGCCGTAGTTGGCGTTGCCGATCAGTTGAAGGGTCAGATGCCGATGGCCTTCGCCGTGGTGAAGAACGCGGATAGCGTCGCCACCCCGGAACTGCGTGCTGCACTGGAGAAGGAAGTGATGAAGCAGGTGGACGGCAGTCTGGGCGCCATCGCGCGTCCTAGCCGCGTGCACTTCCTGACTGTGCTGCCGAAAACCCGTTCCGGCAAGCTGCTGCGTCGTTCGATCCAGGCGCTGGCTGAAGGCCGTGATCCGGGCGATCTGACAACGATCGAAGATCCGGCCGCGCTGGAGCAATTGAAGCAGGCGCTGGGCTTGAAGTAAGCTGATCCAGATCAAGCGGCAATAAAGCTGCTGTCGTTATCATTCGCCTGCCACCCTTTGGGGTTGCAGGCGAATTTTTTGCGAATTTTTCTGCCTATCGCTTGTCCACAGACTTTGCCAGAATAGAGAGTCAATGATGATCCCTTTTTGTTCGATGTTTTTTCGTAAAGCTCGCGCTGCGCTGCTTGGCTTGATGCTAGGGTTGCTGCTGCTGCCGGCGACTGGCGAAGAGCAAAAAGTTCTGGGGGCCAACGATCAGTTGATTCACGATATGGCTCGTTTGGGCACGGCAAAGGATGTCGAGAAAATCCTGAAGGCCACGCCCGCAGCGCGTGATGTGAAAACTTCACAGGGTTCGCAGCCGATCCACCTTGCCGCTTCAAATCCCGATTCCGGCCCGCTCAAAGTTTTGATCGCTGCCGGCGCCGACGTCAATGCCAAAGATCTGGAAGGCGCCACGCCACTACATTTGGCGGTTTATATTCAGAGCGCGAAAAATGCCCAGATCCTGCTTGATGCCGGCGCCGATCCACTGGCGAAAACCAATGCCGGCCGCGACGTGCTGTCGATGGCGCGGAAGATGATGGCCAATGAAGCGGCAGGGGTGATTTCCCTGTGGATTCTTAAAGGTTGTCAGGCAAAGAAACCGTGCTGACGCGCTGCCAGTAGGCGCGATGCTGCGCGACACTTTGCGCGCGGTCGATCATCACCTCGATAAAATGCAGCCCGCCTGTGGCGAGTGCCGCATCGAGGGTTGTATTGAAAGCGGGCAGCGACGCCACGCGCTGATGCGGAATTCCCCAGGCCCGGGCAGCGTGCGCAAAATCGATTGTTGAAGGTGTCAGCCAGGCGCGCTCGAATTCGGGGAGCGCAGCTTGTTGCAGATATTCGAAGATGCCGCCGCCGCCGTTGTTGATCACCAGCAGAATGAGATCAAGCCCCTTCAGGTTGGCCAGTCCGCCGATGTCGTGGGTGCAGGAAAGATCGCCGAGCAGCGCAACCGTCGGGCCGCTGCAGGCAATCCCGGCGGCGGTCGACAGGTTGCCGTCGATACCGCTGGCGCCGCGGTTGCCATAAAACGTCAGCGGCTTTGCGCTGCTGCCCGAGAAGGCGTCGAGATCACGAATCGCCATCGAGTTGCCGCAGAACAGGCGATGACCGGCCGGCAGGCGATCGATCAGTGCGGGAATCAGCGCGCCCTCGAAGTTTTCTTTGTCCAGACAGCTTTCTGCAATGCCGCTGATCGTCTCTTCTGCCTGCCTGAAGGCCGCAGCCCATGCGGTTTTAGCGGGCTGCGGTGCGGCATTGTGCAGTGCCTGGCATACCTCGCTTGGGTCGGCCTGCAGAAAGGTCGTGGCGGTGTGCTGCGGGTCGGGCCATCGGCCATCGGGCGCCACAATGATCTGCGGCGCTGTTGCGACAGTCGTCAGCCACGTCTGCAGCGTGCGGGTGACCGGAAAGGCACCGAAACGCAGCAGCCATTCCGGGTGCTGCTCGGCGACGAACTGCGGGTTGCGCAGGAAAGCATCGTAGCGTACGCAAAGGTGTTCAAGCGCATGTGCACCAAAACGCAGATTCGATAGTGGTTCGGCGAATACGGGGCAGTTGAGTTGGCCGGCAAGTGCGCTCACCGCGTCTGCAAAGTCTGCCGGGTAATCTGCGCCGCCGCAGAGAATGACACCGGGGCGTCCGGAAATCTGCCTTGCGATGTCGGCGATGATTTCGCTATCGGGCAACCGGCGAGGTGGCGCCACCGTAATCGCTGCCGGTCGCGCGGCCGTCGGCCAATCGGTGAGTGCTGCGGGCAGCAGAGGCTCGCGGAACGGCTGGTTCAGATGCACCGGCCCCGGCCGTGGCCAGCGGCTTTCGCTGACCACGCGTGCAGCGAGATGATGCAAATAACCCGGAGAAAAACCGTCGTACGGCGTGCCGGGGGCGTGAAAGGCGCGTACATGTTTGCCGAAAAGATCGCTCTGGTTGATCGTCTGGTTGGCGCCCCAGCCCTGCAGTTCGGGCGGCCGGTCGGCGGAGAGCAGGAGCAGCGGCGTGCCGCTCTGATCGGCTTCAATGACCGCAGGAAACCAGTTGGCTGGCGCCGAGCCCGAGGTGCACAACACGGCAGCCGGGCGGCCGCTCCCCTTGGCCAAGCCGAGCGCGAAGAAAGCCGCGCTACGCTCGTCGATAACTACATGGCAGCGGATCAACGGCTGGCGCAGAAAGGCGAGCGCCAGCGGCGTTGAGCGTGAGCCCGGAGAGAGAACGAGCTCTTTAAGTCCAGCTGCTGCCAGCCCGTCGGCCAGTGCCTGTGCCCAGCGCAGATTGAGCCGGCCGGTGTCGAGTATTTCGCTCATTGCGTTCCCGTTTTTTCGGCGTCGTTATCTGCATGTTCGCCGTGCGGCACCACATGCTGCAGCGCATCGATGATGGCGCCAAACTTCGCTTCGGTTTCGGCCAGTTCTTGCGCCGGGTCGGAGCCGGCGACGATGCCGGCGCCGGCAAAGAGCTCTGCCTGAGTGGCGGCAATGCGCGCGCAGCGCAGCGGTACGACGATTTCGCCATCACCGGAACGCTCAATCCAACCGATGCCGCCGGTATACCAGGCGCCGCGCTGTTCGCCGTGCGTGCGCAGCCACTGGCGAGCGGCGATCGTTGGCGTGCCGCCGACTGCCGGTGTCGGGTGCAGGCGTTCGATCAGATCAAAAAGACCCACGCCGTCGCGAACGCGGCCAGTCACGCTGGTGCGCAGATGCTGCAGTTCGCGTACCTGCATAATTTCCGGTTCTTGTGGCGGCTCCAGCGCAGCGCATAGCGGCAGCAGTGCGGCACGTACGGCATCGACGACCAGTTGCTGCTCACGACTGTTCTTGTCGTCCTGCAATCTGAGCGAGCCCGGTTGTCCGCTATGGGCGGCAGTGCCGATCCACGCCGTGCCGGCCAGGGCATCGGCTTGCACCATGCGGCCGTTCAGAGAGACCAGTCGCTCCGGTGTGGCGCCGACGAAGCTTTGTCCTTTGTTGCCAAAACCGAAGATGGTGCATTCCGGATAGCGCCGGTTGAGCGTGGCGAGCAGTGAAGCAATGTGGATAGGCTCTCCGGCTTCGAGCCGGGCATTGCGCGTCAATACGATTTTTTCGAGTTTGCCGGCGCTGATGTCGGCAAGCGCCGCGCGGGCACGTGCGAGGAAAGCACGGTCAGCCAACGGGTCTGTTTTGCGCAGCAGTGCAGCTGGTTTTCGCTGTGTGCCTTGTTGTGAAGCAGCGGCGCGTAACTCATTGCTCCAGCGTTCGATCGCTTCGTCCGCATCGCGCGCCGTGCAACTGAACGTTGCCGTCAGATATCCGGCGCGGTTCTGCAACAGGATCGCCGGGATGACGAGACGTGCGTTTGGCTGCTCACCTTGCGCATCTTCATCAAAAGCAAAGCCGATATGTGCGGCGGGGCTGGCGCCGGTGTGGTCGCTGTCGTCATGCAGCCAGACGGGCGCCAGCCCGGTGAATGCGGCCTGCAATGCTGAAAAGCGTGCCGGACCGGCGGTGTTGAAGATCATCGCGCTGCCCAGCGCCAGTCGATAGCTGTCCGGATGACCGGAGCGCGCCCAGTAACTTGCAAGGCTTCTGCTGAAGTCGGTGAGCAGCCAGTCGTCATGACCGGTACCAAGACCAAGTGTCACGCTGATCAATTGGTTCGCCATGGCGCTCGCCAACTGCACATCGAGGCGACGGCGCAGCAAAGTCAGAAACGATGCGTCGAGCAATTGATTGAGGCTCATGCGCCATCTCCGGCCAAAGCACGCAGTGTGCTGCGTTCGAGCTTGCCCATGGCATTACGCGGCAGTCGCTCGATTCGCATGATGCGACGTGGCTGCTGTGCTGATGTGAGATGCCCGCGACTCCAGTCGCGTATTGCTTTGGCATCGGCTGTACCAACGATCAGTGCGACCAGAGAATCGCCCCATATCGGGTCGCTCACTGCCGTGACCGCGACGTCAGAAACCCCTGGGCAGGCAGCGAGTTGCGATTCAACTTCAAGTGGATGAATGTTGACGCCACCGCTGATCAACACATCGTCGGCCCGGCCGAGGATGGTGATCTCGCCGCCAGCACTGATGCGGCCCAGGTCGGCAGTGCTCAGCCAGCCATTATCCAGCCCGTCGCCGAGGCGTTGTTCCGGGTTGAGATAACCGGCCATGAGCTGCGGACCGCGAAGCTGGATGCGCCCCGTGGCATCAAGGCGCGCTGCAAACCCCGGCAGCAGTGTGCCGACCATACCTTCCTGCCAGTCGCTGCCCGGTTGCAACAGTGTTGCCGCTTGTGCCGCGCATTCGCTCATTCCCCAAGTCGGGCAGATCGGCCAACCGGCCTCGCGCGCACGCTTGAAGAGCGGCCCGGACAGTGCCGCACCGCCGACCAGAACGTAACGCAGGCTGGCAGGGGGCGGCGCCTCTGCGGCAACATCAAGCAGGCGCGCCAGCATCGCCGGTACCAGCGAGATATGCGTCACCGGATGAGCGAACAGATCACGCCATACCGTGGCCGCGTCAAAGCCCTCGTGCAGCAGCACCGTGGCACCGGAGCGCATGCAGCGGTAGAGAATCGACATGCCGCCAATGTGATATAGGGGCAGGCAATCCAGCCAGATATCGCCGGGTGCCAGCGACAAGCGCTCGTTTGACGCGCAGGCAGCCGCGTCGAGATTGGCGTGCGTCAGCATCACCGCTTTTGGCGCGCCTTCGCTGCCGCTGGTGCTGATGATGAGCGCGATATCGTCGGGGGCGCTGTTGCGCGTTGTTTCACTGTTGGCGTCGGGCAGTACGGACGGCAAGGGGGAAACTCTTTTCAGGTGGCCGCCGCCAAGCGCCTGCAGCGCCGGCCAGCGTGCCTCGGCGTTCAACGGGTCAAGTGTTAAGAGGGCGATATTGGCGGCCGAACAGGCGATGGCAGCAATGGCCAATTCGCTCGCATTGCCGGCGATGCCAGCAATGTCGCCGGCAACAAGCCCCCGGTCGCGTAGAAACGCGCTGCCCTGGCGCGCTAGCACGGCCAGTTCGGCGTGCGTCCAATTGCTATCCGGCGTAAGCAGCGCCAGAGTAGCAGGGCGTTGCTGCCGGGTAATTTCGATCCAGTGGGTAAGGCTGCTCATGGCTTGCTGAGGTGTCTTTCGCGCATAAGCTATCGATTATACGCAATCCCATTCGCGTGTTTTTATGGTCGTTGGCGGCTGGCACTGGAGACTGATCCGGTAAGCTCAGTGAAAAAGGATTCTCTGGCAGGGAGCAGAAAACGGTCTGCTTGTATTTTTTCGGATATCCGGAGCCATAGGCCCCCGTAGGGATTTTCCGAAGGACGGACTCGATCTATTCCGACTTGGGGGTTTGCACCCCCACAGGCAGCACCCGGCCATTATGTAAAGCTTTCCATAAGGCCGGTTCCTCCCGGTCACCATGACCTTAGCATTCGAAGAAGTCTGAGAGAAGGCTAACTGCCGCAATCGACATTACCGCCTGATGACAAAAGGAAATAGTCTGACAGCTTTGTGAACGTTATGGAGTCATATGGCATATCAATTCGTTAAGCCGCATCCTGAAGTGCGCTGAGTACTGCTGCTGGATTCTTGTCGATCACGTTCAGTAACACAAGCGCCGGCCCTTGTGGCGTACGGTCACCTCGTTCCCAATGCCTGAGTGTCGCGACAGAAAACCCGAAACGCGCAGCAAACTGTTCTTGGGTCATGGATACCCGACTGCGTAGTCCCTTTACGTCGACAGGTCGAGGACGATAAATTCGCACCGCCGAACCATCGCCCTGTGCATGCGCTATCGCCTCATGCAATCCCTGTTTAACGCTGTCAAATGCCTTGCCCATATTCAATCCTCCTTGTGCCAAGCGGCAACCAGTAACCCAACCAGATCAGCAAGCTCGTTTCTCTCAGCCTTGCTGAGATTTGCCCGTTCATTTTTGGCAAAGAGTGTCAGCAGGTAAAGCGGCAAGGCATCGCTGTGGAAGTAATAAATAACTCGCACACCACCACTTTTGCCACGGCCACCCCTTGACCAACGCAGCTTGCGAACGCCACCAGTGCCTTCCATCAAGTCACCACCTTTAGGATGTTCGGCCAAGTAGTGCAGAATGTCTCGGCGCTCATCATCCAGTAATAACTTTTCGGCGAGACGGATGTACTCAGGCGTTTCAGCGATAGTTTGCATGAATAAGATTGTAATCCACTGGATTAGCTCCGTGTATTTTTTGTCGCCCTTCGGAGCTGGCAAAGTCAAGTGACCGGTTATATACCTGTCACCTGTCGTTCAAAGTGCAAAAAATCTCGATCTCGCTATGGCCGTTGATAGCCGGTTCCGGTAAAACGGATACTTATCCCCAGGCTTGGGTGAGTAATTCATCCAGGGCGTCCATGATACGGCCACCTTCCAGGTCGAGAGATTTCACGTATTCACCAAGTTGCTCGTTGGGGACTGAAACAATTTCGAGCGGATGCAGAACCACTTGGTTTTTTTCAATTTTGAAGGTCGGGTTGAAGCGTGGATTGCTGATCTTTCCCAGTACAGTCTTTTTCACCAGGGGTACTACAACCCGCCGGCGGTAGTTGTCGTATAGCGAAGACTGGACCAGAAGCACATAGGGAATATCGTCCCGATGCCTGCCTGTGTTCCGATGAACGTCGAATTGAGCCATTTTTTCTTGTCAAAGAGATGAGTACTCGTCGGCGAACGATCCGTGTTTGGCGTTGAAAGCGTTCCACATGGAAACGGTGGAATCTGCTGCACTTGCCTTGGCCAGGCGCTGCTGCCGCTCGTGCTCGACATAGTCGGCAAGCAGGGACTCAACGACGCCAGACAGGTTGTTGGTCAGGCTGCGAACCTGAGTCACCAGATCTTCACTGAGCGTCAGGTTTACCGGGCGTTTTCGGACTTGGCTGTTGAGAGTGGCTTTCATGTCATTCCTTCGTATGCGCATTCTATGCGCATTTCGATGTGAATTTCAAAAAATCGAACGTGGGCGTCACTCGTTATCTTTGCACGGTGCGTGGCGGCGTGTTTTCCGAATGCCGGGCTTTCGGCAACAGGTAAGTAAAGATGCTTCTTGCGGCTGCCTGGCTTGTTTCCGCAGCGTCAGAAGTTTTTTATTTGCCCATGGCGTGCTGCTGGAGCAATGCCATGGTCTTTGGGTGCTTGTTTTTTGCTGCCAGCAAGAAGGGGGTTTCGCCTTCCCGATTTTTGCTTTGCGTGGAAGCGCCGCGCTCAATCAGGAGCGATACGAGTTCGGGTTGTCCGGTCGCTGCGGCAAGGTGGAGCGGGGTCAGCCCGGTTTCGCTGGCAGCCTTGATATCTGCCTTTTTGTCGAGAAGTAATTGAACTTCATCTTCACCACCCGAGAGTACGGCGGCGTGCAGAGGCGTCATGCCGACGCGATCTTTGGCGTTGACGTTGGCGCCACTGGCGATCAGTAAAGCAGATGTTTTCGGGCGACCATAGAAGGCAGCCATGTGGAGTGGCGTTCGACCCAGTGCATCGCTGACGTTGATGTTTACGCCTTCGCCAATGAGCTGTTTTACCGTGGCAAGATCCCCTCGTGTTGCTGCCTTGGCGAGCGGAGATTCAGCAGGCAGTTCCGGGCTTTTTGCAGCCGACTCGTTTTTTTGCGCGGAGATGCTTTCCGCGGGTTTGTTGCATCCGGTTAACGCGAATGAAAGGGTAGCAAGGGCAATAATTGCTGCGCCGTATATCGTTTTTTTTGCCTGGGCGTTGTGGCTGAAGCGAAATGGCATTTCAATTTGGCTCAATTTTTACCTCTTTATTGCTCGTTGGGCGCGTGTCGTTCCCGGAGATTATCCAAATGGTAAACCAAACCGCAAACGAGGATAAGACGATTGCTTGAATATGTCTGGTTTTTTCAGCTGGCGCCTGTGTT
>JBIJCY010000113.1:0-8578 GCA_044344385.1 Rhodocyclaceae bacterium
GAGCATTGTTGCGCCAGGACCATGATCAGGTTGCGATCGGCGTTGGGGAGTTCGCGTGTGGGTTCGATGTAGATGAAGCCAACCGGCTGGCTTTCGACGATCAACGGGATGACGATGACGCGCTCCGGGAAGGTGGCCGGTTTGTGCCCGTGCAGGATCATCTTCGAGCAGTCGCTTCTGATCTCTTCAAAGCGCGTGCTACCGGCGAAGTTGCCGCAGGCTGCGCGCACCTGAATTTCCTGGCCGTCAATGGTTGCCACGATGCCGTCCAGGGTGCCGATGCAGCTGGATTCCGATAGTCGACAGAGGCCGACAATCTGGGTCAGGACGCCCTCGAAAAATTCGCTCATCGAGGTGTTGGTCAGCCGGTAGATGTCGGGCGCCGCTGCCAGTACATGGGACAGCCCGGCGCGACTGAGATCAATGATTTTGAGGTCGCTGTAGGATTTTACTGCCGTGCGGACGGTGGTGTAGAGGCGGGTGGCGGTGAGTTCGGTTTTGTCCTTGTAGTCGTCGATGTCGTAGTGATCGATGACGAAGCGCTCAGGCGCGGCGCCCGGTTGACCTGTGCGGATGATGATGCGGATCATCGGGTTGCTCAGGGTTTTGCGGATATATTCGACGAGACGCAGGCCCGCATCGTCGGTTTCCATGACGATATCGATCAGCGCGACGGCAATGTCATTGTGGGCGGCCAGCACAGCCTTGGCCTCGTAGGCCGAGCCTGCCTGCAGGATTTCGAGCCCGCGTTCGCCGAAGCGGAAGTCCTTCAGGCAGAGGCGGGTAACTGTGCAGACATCCGGCTCGTCGTCGACGACGAGCAGTTTCCAGGGTGGCGCCGTATCGTCACGAAGGGGGGCGGTCGGTGATGTTTGTCGGGTCAATTTCATGCTCGTTTTCCTTGTTGCGTGCCGTCAACAAATACGCATGGGTAGGAGATGTCGAAGCGTACACCTTCACCAGGCTTGCTTTCGCAGGTGATGGTACCGCGCAATTGCTCGCTGATGATGTTGTAGCAGATAAACATACCGAGTCCGGAGCCGCCCTGGTTGCGGGCCGTGGTGAAGAAGGGCTCAAAAATTCGCTGTGCTGCTTCGCTGGACATGCCGGCGCCATTGTCGCTATAGACGATGTGCAGATAGCCGGGCGTCTCAGCGTCTGCCGAGATGCTTATTTTCCCCGGGCGCGTGCCCTTGGCGAAGCCGTGCTGCAGGCTGTTGAGCAGGAGATTGGACAGCACTTGATCAAGCAGGCCGGGTGAGCCATCTATCGCCAGCTTTTCCGGACATTTTGTCGTAACACGGGTAGGGGCTTTTTTGAGCTGGCTGTGCAGGGAAAAAACGACATCATCGATCAGTTCACGCACGAAAAAAATCCGGGTCTGCTCAGATGTCTGGTCAATCGATGAGCGCTTGAAGCGCTGTACCAGATTCGCCGCGCGCTTCAGGTTGGATAGCGCAAGCTCGCCACCGTGACGCAGTGCGCCGAGGCGTTCACGCAGTTCCTCTTCGCTGACCTCTTCAGTCTTGAGCAGGACGTCGATTTCGTCGAGCGTCGCATCATTGTGCGAGATTGAACCGAGCGCAATGCCGACCGGCGTGTTCAACTCGTGGGCAAAGCCCGCAACCATGCGGCCGAGTGAGGCCATTTTTTCGTTCTGTATGAGATCGTCGCGGGTTTGTTTGAGTTCGTCGATGTTCTCTTCGAGTTCTTGCCAGCTGATGCGCAGGCGCTCCATCGCCCAGCCGCTAAGCGCGGCAAACAGCAGGAAAACGAGCAGGTGCGAGATGATGCTTGCCCGCTCGCTCGGACGGGCTGCTTGAAGAAATGGTGCGTAATTCTGGCTGATGCTGATGCCGCCGCGAATATCGCCCAGCGCATAGTTTTGTATGGCGTGGCAGACCAGGCATTCCTTGGTGATGAAGAGCGGTGCCATGTAGCGAAAAATCGTCTCTCCCGTCTCTTTGGTGACCAGTTCCTTGACCTCGCGGGTGCCCTTTTCGAAACTGATCAGTGCTTCGCGCTCCCACGCATCCGGGGCGTTTTTTTGGTTGAAGAGACGAAGGCTGGTGCTGCGGAAGGATATCTCCCCGTCCAGCAGGCTCATGTCGGAGATCATCCGCGTCATGTAAGCCGGGTTGACCAGCGTCAGTGCGCGCCCATCGGTCGTCGTAACGTCGCGCCGCGGGTCTTTGAGGTAAGGGTTGGGCTGTGTTTTTTCGTCAACCGGAACGTAAACCCCCTGGTGGTTGGCGTTCCACTGACGGGCCAGCACAATCATGCGAAAAACGTTACGCGCCCCTTCGTTGGCTACTTCAAGGTTGTGTTTGTCGATTTCCCTGATCGATGCGCGCAAGGACAGACCAATGAGCAGGGCAAAAATAGCCCACAAAACAAGCCGCCATGATCGATGCAATATGACCGAACGAATCAGGCGTTTGAAAATGTTTGTCTGCTGGCGCGGCTTGGCGAGCATGGTTGTCTGACCGGAGTCCCTGTTTTTTTGACTGTTCTGTAGCGCTATCCTAGCACCATCGCCCCAAAGGCTGACACGGGTGGCGTGAGATGTTGTCGCAAGTTTGAGAGCAGCGTTCTTTTCGGCTACAATTCGGCTTTCCCGCTGCAGATATCCCCATGACCAAATACGTCTTCGTTACAGGCGGCGTTGTGTCCTCCCTCGGCAAAGGCATTGCTGCCGCGTCGTTGGGTGCGATCCTCGAATCCCGCGGCATCAAAGTTACCCATATCAAGCTTGATCCCTACATCAACGTCGACCCCGGAACGATGAGTCCTTTCCAGCACGGCGAGGTTTTTGTTACCGAAGACGGTGCGGAAACCGACCTTGATCTGGGCCATTACGAGCGCTTTACCAGCGCTCGCATGGAAAAGCGTAACAACTTCACCACCGGCCAGATCTACGAGACTGTGATCAAGAAAGAGCGGCGTGGCGAATATCTCGGCAAGACGGTGCAGGTCATCCCGCACATCACCGACGAGATCAAAAATCATATCAAGCGCGGTGCCGAGGGTGCCGAAGTGGCGATCGTTGAAGTCGGCGGTACGGTTGGCGACATCGAGTCGCTGCCTTTCCTCGAGGCGATTCGACAGATGGGGTTGCAGGAGGGGCGCAACAACGCCTGCTATATGCACCTCACGCTGGTGCCCTACATCCCGACGGCCGGCGAACTGAAGACCAAGCCGACGCAGCATTCAGTGAAGGAATTGCGCGAAATTGGTATCCAGCCCGACGTGCTGCTCTGTCGCGCTGATCGCCACATTCCGGAAGAAGAGAAAGCGAAAATCGCACTCTTTTGCAATGTGCAGCGCGAGGCGGTGATTGAGGCGCTCGACGCCGATTCGATCTACAAAATCCCGGCGATGCTGCATGACCAGATGCTCGACGAAATCGTCTGTCACAAGCTTGGCATTCTGGCTAAAGCGGCCGATCTTTCGGTCTGGAAGAACATTGTCTATGCGCTTGAGCATCCTGAGCACACGGTCAATATCGCTTTTGTCGGAAAGTATGTCGATCTGACCGAGTCGTACAAGTCGCTGACCGAAGCGCTCGTGCATGCCGGTGTTTATACCAAGAGCAAGGTCAAGATCAACTATATTGACTCGGAAGAAATCGAGAAAAATGGCTGCGATGCCTTGAAGTCGATGGACGCCATCCTCGTTCCTGGTGGCTTTGGCCGGCGTGGTACCGAGGGCAAGATTGCGGCGATCTGTTATGCCCGCGAGAACAAGGTGCCCTATCTTGGTATCTGTCTTGGGATGCAGTTGGCGGTTGTCGAGTTCGCTCGCGATGTGGCCGGCATGGCCGGTGCGCACAGTACCGAGTTCGAAAAGACTTCGCCCTACCCGGTGATCGGTTTGATTACCGAATGGCAGGATGCCTCAGGCAAGCTTGAAACACGTGACGAGAATTCCGACCTCGGCGGCACCATGCGCCTAGGTGGCCAGCTCTGCAAACTCGGCGAAGGTACCTTGGCCCGCGAGATCTACGGCAAGGCCGAGATTATCGAGCGGCATCGGCATCGCTACGAAGTGAACAACACCTTGCTCAGTGAACTTGAGGCGAAGGGTCTGATTGTCTCCGGTCGCGCGCCGGTGACCGATCTGTGCGAAATGGTCGAGTTGCCGAAAGAAGGGCCGAACGCCCATCCCTGGTTTGTCGGTTGCCAGTTCCATCCGGAATTCACCTCTTCGCCACGCAAGGGGCACCCGCTATTCACTTCGTTTGTGCAGGCTGCGCTGGCGAACAAGGCGAGCTGATGAAACTTTGCGACTTCGCTGTCGGGCTCGATCAGCCGCTGTTTCTGATCGCTGGCCCGTGCACCGCCGAGTCGCGTGAGGTTTGGGTTGATGTGGCCGGGCAGATGAAGGAAATTTGCGCCCGTCTTGGCGTGCCCTATATTTTCAAGGCCTCGTACGACAAGGCCAACCGCAGCTCCGGCACGTCGGTACGTGGGCCGGGACTGGACGGGGGCTTGCATATTTTGTCCGAGGTACGCCGGCAGATTGGTGTGCCGGTGCTGACCGACGTGCACAGCGAAGCCGATATTGCGGCCGTGGCATCGGTCGTCGATGTGTTGCAGACGCCGGCTTTCCTTTGCCGTCAGACTGATTTCATCCACGCCGTGGCGGCTTGCGGCAAGCCGGTGAATATCAAGAAGGGCCAGTTTCTCGCGCCGGGCGACATGAAGAACGTCGTTGCCAAGGCCCGCGAAGTCAATGGTGGCGCCGATAACCTGATGGTTTGTGAGCGCGGTGCGTCCTTCGGGTACAACAATCTGGTCTCCGATATGCGCTCGCTGGCCATCATGCGCGAGACAGCTTGTCCGGTGGTGTTCGACGCCACACATTCGGTGCAATTGCCCGGCGGGCAGGGGACGGTTTCCGGAGGTCAGCGCGAGTTTGTTCCCGTACTGGCGCGCGCTGCGGTCGCGGTGGGTATTGCCGGCCTGTTCATGGAAACGCATCCGTGTCCGGAAAAAGCCTGGTCCGATGGCCCCAACAGCTGGCCGCTGGATCGCATGGAAAATCTTTTGAGCACGCTGGTCGCGCTTGATCGGGCTGTCAAAGCCGCTGGCTTCGAGGAGCTGAAATAGTGGGCAAGGGCTACATCATTGCCGAAGCAAAGGTCACTGATCCGGTGACCTACGAAACCTACAAACAGCTTGCCCAGGCAGCAATTGCTGCCTACGGTGGCCGTTATCTGGTGCGTGGTGGTGCTGTCGAAGTGCTTGAAGGCCCATGGACGGCGCCGCAGCGGATGGTCATTGTTGAGTTCGATTCGGTCGAGCAGGCGAAAAAGTTTTATGATTCCCCCGAATACTTGGCGGCGCGTGCCGCACGCAAGGATGCGGCAACCATGAATCTGCTGGTTGTCGAAGGTTTGTCACTTTAATCTCTGGAAATAAAGGAAAAATAATGAGCTCTGTCGTTGATGTCGTGGCCCGTGAAATTCTCGACTCGCGCGGTAACCCAACCGTCGAATGCGACGTTCTGCTTGAGTCTGGCGTCATGGGTCGCGCTGCCGTGCCATCAGGCGCTTCGACCGGCTCGCGCGAAGCCATCGAATTGCGCGACGGCGACGTTGCACGCTACTTTGGCAAGGGTGTTCTGCAGGCCGTTGAGAACGTCAACACTGAGATCGCCGAAGCGATCATCGGTCTGGATGCGCAGGAACAGGCGTTCATCGACCAGACGCTGATTCAGCTCGACGGTACCGAGAATAAATCGCGCCTTGGCGCCAATGCCATGCTGGCTGTTTCGATGGCCGTGGCCAAGGCGGCGGCTGAAGAGTCCGGCCTGCCGCTTTACCGCTATTTTGGCGGCTCCGGCCCGATGCAGATGCCGGTGCCGATGATGAACATCATCAACGGTGGTGAGCACGCCAACAACAGCCTGGATATCCAGGAATTCATGATCATGCCGGTCAGTCAGAATTCCTTCCGCGAAGCGCTGCGCTGCGGTGCGGAGATTTTTCACTGCCTGAAAAAGCTGTTGGACAAGAAGGGCCACTCGACGGCCGTGGGTGATGAAGGCGGTTTTGCACCTAACCTCGGCAGCCACGCCGAAGCGCTGCAACTGGTCATCGAAGCCATCGAAAATGCCGGTTATTTCCCCGGTGAAGACGTGCTGATTGCGCTTGATTGCGCCGCCTCCGAATTTTACAAGGATGGCAAGTACCATCTGGCTGGCGAAGGCCTGCAACTGACTTCGGCGCAATTCGTCGACTATCTGGCCAACCTTGCCGACCAGTTCCCTATCGTGTCGATCGAAGACGGCATGGCTGAAGGCGACTGGGATGGCTGGAAGCTGCTCACCGATCGCCTGGGCAAAAAAGTGCAGATCGTCGGCGACGACGTTTTTGTCACCAATACCAAGATCTTCAAGGAAGGCATCAAGAAAGGCATCGCCAACTCGATCCTGATCAAGATCAATCAGATCGGTACGCTCTCGGAAACCTTCGCCGCCATCGAAATGGCCAAGCGCGCCGGCTACACCGCCGTCATCTCGCATCGCTCCGGCGAAACCGAGGACAGCACCATTGCCGATATCGCTGTCGGCATGAATGCGCTGCAGATCAAGACCGGTTCGCTGTCGCGTTCGGACCGTATGGCCAAGTACAACCAGTTGCTGCGCATCGAGGAAGATCTCGGTGATACGGCGGGTTATCCGGGGCGTGAAGCGTTTTACAACCTGCGTTGATCGCCTGATCGTTTACGCCGCCTGCCGTGCGCTGGCTTTCTGTTGCGCTGGTCGCCCTGATTGTTTTGCTGCAGTACCCGCTGTGGGTCGGCAAGGGCGGCTGGTTGCGGGTTTGGGATGTGGACCGGCAGTTGCAGCAACAGAAAGAAGGTAACAAAAAGCTGGAGATTCGCAACGCCGGTCTGGATGCCGAGGTGCGCGATCTCAAGCAAGGTTACGATGCCATCGAGGAGCGTGCGCGCTTCGAGCTTGGCATGATCAAACAGGACGAAGTCTTCGTCCAGATTCCCGAGAAAACGGCGGCAGAAAAAACTGCTGCCGATAAGGCAATAGTCAAACCCGCTTCTGCAAAGTAGCGGGTTTTTTTCGACCTTGCCTCGCCGGCTTTATCCTTAAAACCTCAGTTCAAACCACGGCGGGCACAGCGAACACAGCGAAGGCAAGGTTTTCAAGAGTTTTTGCGTTTCACCCCACAGGTGACTGATCGATTCAATGCAACAAATTGATTTTTCGCTGTGTTCGCCGTGCTCGCCGTGGCTAACTGCTTTTCTAGGTTTATTCCAGCAATTCGATTTGCCCCGAAATGTTAGCGCTGATCTGTGATTCGCCGGCCTCCATCGGCATCGGTGCGGCTTCAGCCGAAGAGAAGCCGGCCACTGCACGCATCATCGGCATCACGGGTGGACGGCCACTGCTGCTCACCGCGAGCTGTTTGATCCGGTAGGGCTTGCCGAGTGCGTCGGCAAGCAGTTTGGCGCGTGATTTGAAGGCCGTGATGGCGTCGAGCATGGCTTCATTTTCGGCCTTCTTGCGCGTCTCGGGTGCCGGCAGCATGACGACGTTGGAGACACCGAGCGAGACCTGTAGCTTGCCGAGCAACTCGGAGAGCGCACTCGTATCACTTGACTCCAGCGTCAGTTCGGAGCGCATGCGCCAGCCGTCGATCTTGCCGCCTTTGGCGTAAACCGGATAGGTGTTCGTTGTGCCGCTCTGGGTTTTGATATTGCTGTAGCTTCTGGCCGTTTTCAGGCCTTCAGCGATCAGGCTGTTGACGCGCTTTGACAGTTCGCCCGGCGTGGCGCCGGTCGCCTCGGCGAACACAGTGGCGCGTGCCAGATCATTGACGGCCGTACGGCTCGCTTCGACCGAAAGATCAATGGTTGTTGGTGCGGCGAGTGCCGGCGTGGCGAGCAGCGTGAGTGCGACGAGCTGTAGCGATAGGGTGCGCAGTGCAGAGATGAAGGGCATGGTGTTTGCTCCCGAGATAAATATTGAATGATTCCGGATTTTTACAGTCGATTAGCAGGCGCTGCTAAGTGTCTGAGCGGGAAAGCTTCCGTTGACGATTGGCTATTCTAGCGCGATGCTGGTTTTGCGTTGTGGTAGTCAGGCGTGAGAAGCTTGGTTAGAATTCATCTAACCCGTTTGCTTTGGTGGGACGGGGCGGGTATTTGAGGAGGCGCCATGCTGAAAGCAGGACAGGCAGCACCGATGTTCGTCCTCCCTGATGCGGATATGGAATACATTGATATCGCGCAATATCATGGCAAGAACAATGTCATCCTCTTCTTTTACCCCAGAGATGACACACCGGGCTGTACGCTCGAAGCGACTGATTTTTCCGATCACGAGGATGAGTTCGCGCGCCACGATTGCACGATCATTGGCATCAGCCGTGATGAATGCATCAAGCACGCTGAATTTCGCGACAAGCACGGTATTTCCGTGCTCCTTTTGTCGGACACCGAGGGCGCGGCGTGCAGGCAGTACGGTGTGTGGCAGGCGAGGGAGGTGGACGGTGTCAAGAAACACGGCATTGTGCGCTCGACTTTCGTTATTGATAAACAAAGCGTTGTTCGCC
>JBIJCY010000006.1:0-27536 GCA_044344385.1 Rhodocyclaceae bacterium
ACTTCATCACGATGCGTCAAGCATTTTCAGAAAACTTCGTACAAAATATCCTTTTTTTTGTGGTGAGCATGCAGATAATCACGGTAAAAAACTGTAACGCGGCAGTCTTGCGCATTCGGGAAGAGTGGTTAGAATTCAGTTATGGCTAAACAGCATCAAGATGGTTCACTACTCGAGGCCAAGCGTGCAAAACTCGCGCCGCCACCGCTGTACAAAGTGCTTTTGTTGAACGACGACTTCACTCCAATGGAGTTCGTGGTTATCGTCCTGCAAAAATTTTTTTCCATGGATCGAGAACAAGCGATGCGAATCATGTTCAAAGTCCATACGGAGGGTCGTGGCATCTGTGGCGTTTATCCACGTGATGTTGCTGCCACCAAGGTTGAGCAGGTCTCAGCTTTCGCACGCGATAACCAGCATCCGCTGGCGTGCGTCATGGAGGAAAACTGAATGATTGCGCAGGAACTTGAAGTCAGCTTGCACATGGCCTTTGTCGAGGCAAGGCAGAAGCGCCATGAGTTCATTACTGTTGAGCACTTACTGCTCTCGCTGCTTGATAACCCCTCGGCAGCGGATGCCTTGCGCGCCTGCGGGGCAAACATCGAGCAGTTGCGCAAGGATCTCTCCAAGTTCATCACTGAGCACACACCAACGGTCGCCGGCGAGGCCGATATCGACACACAGCCGACGCTCGGTTTCCAGCGCGTTATCCAACGCGCCATCCTGCACGTCCAATCGTCGGGCAAGAAAGAAGTCAACGGCGCCAATGTACTCGTGGCGATCTTCGGCGAGAAAGACTCGCACGCCGTCTACTACTTGCAGAAACAAGGCGTAACACGACTCGATGTCGTCAATTTCATTTCGCATGGCATCAGCAAGGTGCCGCAGGCCCCTGCACGGATCGAGCAGGAAGCCGAAACCGAGGGCGAGCAGCAAAGCGCTGCGGGGCCGCTGGAAGCCTACACGATCAACCTTAACGCTCTGGCGCTGCTCGGCAAGATCGACCCCCTGATCGGCCGTGACAAGGAACTTGAGCGCGTCATCCAGACGCTATGCCGGCGCCGCAAAAACAACCCACTGCTGGTCGGCGAAGCGGGCGTCGGCAAAACGGCCATCGCTGAGGGCTTGGCGCGACGCATTACCGAGGGGGACATCCCCGAGATTCTGGCTAAAGCCAACGTCTACTCCCTGGATATGGGCGCCCTGCTGGCCGGCACCAAATATCGCGGCGATTTTGAACAGCGTCTTAAAGGCGTTCTCAAGCAATTGACCGAGAACCCGGAGGCTATTCTTTTCATCGACGAAATCCACACGCTGATTGGTGCCGGATCGGCTTCGGGCGGTACGCTGGACGCATCCAACCTGCTCAAGCCCGCACTTTCATCGGGCCAGCTGAAGTGCATCGGCGCGACCACCTACAACGAATACCGCGGAATTTTCGAAAAGGATCACGCGCTGTCGCGCCGCTTCCAGAAAATTGACGTGAATGAACCGTCGATTGCGGAAACGATCGAAATCCTCAAGGGGCTGAAAACACGTTTCGAGTCGCACCATGGCATCAAGTATTCAGCGGCAGCTTTGACTTCGGCCGTCGAGTTATCAGTACGCTTTATCAGCGATCGTCACCTGCCTGACAAGGCGATTGACGTCATCGACGAGGCTGGCGCTGCACAACGCATTCTTCCCAAATCGAAACAGAAAAAACTGATCGGCAAGCAGGATATCGAAGAAATTGTCGCAAAAATTGCACGCATTCCTTCGACACATGTGTCATCGGATGATCGCAGTTCGCTGAAAAATCTCGACCGCGACTTGAAAGCCGTTGTATTCGGGCAGGAAGCAGCCATCGATGCGCTCACCAAAGCGATCAAGATGGCGCGCTCCGGCCTCGGCAACCCGACCAAACCGATCGGGAGCTTCCTTTTTTCCGGACCGACCGGTGTTGGCAAAACCGAAGTCGCCAAACAACTCGCTTATTGTTTGGGTAATGAGCTGCTGCGCTTTGATATGTCCGAGTACATGGAACGTCACGCCGTCTCGCGCCTGATTGGTGCGCCACCCGGCTATGTCGGATTCGACCAGGGAGGACAACTCACCGAGGCCGTCACCAAGAAGCCGTATTGCGTCCTTCTGCTCGACGAGATCGAGAAGGCGCATCCGGACGTCTACAACATCCTGCTACAGGTCATGGATCACGGAACGCTGACCGACAACAACGGGCGCAAGGCCGACTTCCGCAACGTCGTTATCATCATGACCACCAACGCGGGGCAGGAAGCGATCCAGAAGTCGAACATGGGCTTTACCAGTTCGAAGCAGCAGGGTGATGAAATGGTCGAAATCAAGCGGCTATTTACGCCCGAGTTCCGCAATCGGCTGGACGCCACCATCTCGTTCAAGGCACTCGATCACGAGGTCATCCTGCGCGTGGTCGACAAATTCCTTATGCAACTGGAAGAACAGCTACACGAGAAGAAAGTGGAAGCCGTGTTCACCGATGCGCTGAAGAAGCACCTTGCCGAACATGGCTTTGATCCCTTGATGGGCGCACGCCCGATGGCTCGCTTGATCCAGGACACCATCCGCTCGGCGTTGGCCGACGAACTGTTGTTTGGACGCCTGTCGAGCGGTGGTCACGTAACGGTGGACCTGGGCAAGGACAACAAAGTGACGCTGCTTTTTGAAGAAGAGGCTGAAGCCGTCGTTTGAGCCGACTTGCTTGAACTCAGGCCATGTTGAAAGACATGGCCTTTTTATTGATCACGGGAAAACTTATCCTAACTGGAGCGCGCATGACCTTCAAAACCCCCGACCTTCTCGACGCCAATGAGAAACTGACCCAAGCTGGCGCGGTTCGCGTTGTCGCGCCGATGTTCCAGCGTTACGGTGCGCGCACTTCATTCAGCGGACAAATCTTCACGCTCAAGGTATTCGAGGACAACTCGCTGGTGCGTGAGGCGGTGGGTGAAGATGGCAAAGGCAAGGTGCTGGTGATCGATGGAGGGGGGTCATTGCGCTGCGCGTTGGTCGGCGACCAGTTGGCCATCCTTGCCCACAAGAACGGCTGGGAAGGCGTGGTCGTCTACGGTTGCATCCGGGACTCCGGCGACATCAACCAGATCGACATTAGCGTGCGCGCTCTCAACACCCACCCATTGAAAAGCATCAAGAAAGGCGCCGGCGACCGCAACATCGACGTCAGCTTCGGCGGCGTAACTTTCAAACCCGGCGAATGGCTTTACGCGGATGAAGACGGCGTCATTGTCTCGCCAAGCGCGCTGACTTGATGCTTCAAAGGCGGCGCAAAGGTGGCCGCCCTATCGATCACATCACCCCTCGAGCAGAACCGCCGTCTGGCAACCTGCGCGCACGTTGCCCCAATGAACGCCGCCAACGTAAATCGGCATGGCGATATCGCACATCAACTCGCCGGTATCGCGGATATAGGTTTGCAACAACATCGCCGAAGTGTTGCTCGCCGCCCTGATCTCGGTCGGCGCATTAAACTTGCGCCGGGTACGATTACCGACCAGATCCTTCTGCTGATCGCCGGTGAGTGGCTGCGAGAACTTCAAGTTGTGCGCCGTCAGGTAGCCGTTGATATCGACACCCACCGCATAGACGCCACCCTTCATCGAAGCCAGCGCCGACTCCAGCAAGCCCTGGCATTCCTTTACGTACTCATCGGCATAGGAAATATTGAATTTAGGCGGGTTGGTTTTCGGTGTAATCGGCTGGTAGTTTCTATCCATCACGTTAACGCCTCGCTTACGCATTTCTTCCAGTTTGTTCTGCAGATCATCACGGAATTTGCGCACGACATCGACGTTGTAGTCGAAGGCCCCGCGGCCAATCTTGAAGCTCGACACCAGTTCCTGCACCGACTCGGTTGCCTTGGATAATCCTTCAGCGGACTTCTCGGAATTCGCCATGTTCTCCGAGACTTCTGTCGACAAGCCATGAACCAGATGCATATTCTCATGCACCTGCGCATTGGTTGCCGTGAGTTCCTCCATCGCCGTGGCAATCTGGATCAACTGATCGCTGGTCCCTTCAAAATCCCCTACCATCTGCCGGAACTGATCGGATGAGCGCTCGACCACTTCACGCGTCTGACGAATATCGACATTGATTATGTCGTTTTCACTTTGCGTGTTGTGCACCAGGGTAATCATTCCCGTCACGCTTTGAGTAATCTCCAGCGCAGCGACATTGACGCGTTCAGCCAGTTTGCGCACTTCATCGGCGACCACGGCAAAGCCACGTCCCATTTCACCGGCTCGCGCCGCTTCAATGGCAGCGTTCAAGGCCAGCAGATTGGTCTGATCAGCAACATCCCGGATCAGTGCGGCCATGGTGCGAATACTGTCGGAACGCTGACTGAGGTTTGTCACGGTTTCGTTGAAATTCGCCAGCTTTTCGCTCACCGAGCGCACTTTAACCACGACTTCGAGCATTTCCTGCAGGGAAACCTTGGCGTTTCCAAGGTTCACCTCTGTGGAATGGGAGATGCGTTCAGTCGACGTGGAAACCTCGTTGATCGCTTGCGTCGCCTCGTTGCTGGCGGTAAACACCGCCTCGGTCAATTCGCCCTGACGCGTCGCACGGCTCGAGGTTTCGCCAACGCTCTTGCGCATAATCACGGCTTCGCGCGCAATACTGACGCTGCTCTTGCGCACTTCGCTGATGATTTGCCGCATTTTGTCGGCAAAGCGGTTGTAGCTCAGTGCAAGGTCTCGAAACTCGTCGTAGGTCGTCGTTGGCAGGTCTCGGGAGAAATCGCCCTCGCCGCTCGCTATCTCGTCAAAAATCCGCGCAATGTTCTTTACCGGGCGGACGATCAGATAACGCATGTACATAATCTGCAGAATATTCCACAGCAAGGCGATAACAGAAAGCACAATCATCCAGATCAAGCCCTGATCGAATGCTGCTGTAATCGAACGTATCGCCTCTGCGTTGGCACCCGAACGGTTCAGCATGACCAGAATCGAATCCTTCTCGTAGATGTATACAAAAAGGTAAACAATATCGATGGCGAACAGAAAGAGGAAACTCATCAATTTCTTGGTGAGCGTATTCCAGATGGTCTTCTCCGACCATTCGTAGAATTCCCAAAAAAGGTTCATATGCTCTCCAGTGAGTCGTCGATTCAGACAAGGCTGATTCTAGCAAGCCGCGAACAGTCTGGTGTCACAAATTTTAGGTGCCCTTTAAAAATTAGGCGCGCCTTCAGTATTCTTCAGGATTGCAAAAAAAATTGCTGCAATTTTTAACGAATGAACGGAACATTTTTCCATTGTTCGCCTCCCGGGAAAACGGAGTTCGAGATTTCACAACCTCGCACAGCGTTTCACATTGTGAAATAGAAAACTCAACCAAATGATTTTCATGGTTAAAATAATATCTTATGTCTTATATAAGACTATTGCTGGCAATCGAAATTTTCTCTATACTTCTCTCCATCGACTGTCCCGCTAGCAGATGCAAATGCAACTTTCGGGCAGCGTAGTTTCCCAACGCATTTCGTGACTTTCTGTGAGGATAAACATGAGCACTCGTGAACAGCAAATCGCCGCCCTGGAAAAAGACTGGGCCACCAACCCCCGCTGGAAGGGCATCAAGCGCCCGTACTCGGCAGCCGACGTCGTCCGTCTGCGCGGCTCCGTGCCAATTGAATACACCCTCGCCCGCCGTGGCGCCGAAAAACTGTGGGACCTCGTCAACAACGAACCCTATGTCAATTGCCTTGGTGCACTGACCGGCGGTCAGGCGATGCAACAGGTCAAGGCGGGCGTCAAGGCCATCTACCTGTCGGGCTGGCAGGTTGCTGCCGACAACAACGAATACTCCGCAATGTACCCGGACCAGTCGCTGTATCCGGTTGATTCGGTGCCGAAGGTTGTCGAGCGCATCAACAATGCATTTACCCGTGCTGATGAAATCCAGTGGTCCAAAGGCGCCGCCCCTGGCGACAAGGGTTACATCGACTACTTCGCACCGATCGTGGCCGACGCTGAAGCCGGTTTTGGCGGCGTGCTGAACGCCTTCGAACTGATGAAGGCAATGATTCGTGCCGGCGCCGGTGGCGTGCATTGGGAAGATCAGCTCGCTTCCGTCAAGAAGTGTGGTCACATGGGTGGCAAAGTGCTGGTGCCGACTGCTGAAGCTATCCAGAAGCTGGTTGCAGCCCGTATGGCGGCTGACGTCTGTGGTGTACCGACGCTGGTCATCGCGCGTACCGATGCCGAAGCAGCTGATCTGCTGACCTCCGACTACGACCCGAATGACAAGCAATTCCTGACCGGCGAGCGCACTGCCGAAGGCTTCTACAAGACCAAGAAGGGTCTGGAGCAAGCCATCTCGCGCGCTGTTGCTTACGCCGAATACGCCGATCTGGTGTGGTGCGAAACCGGCACGCCGGATCTCGCATTTGCCAAAAAATTCGCCGATGCCGTGCATGCAAAACACCCTGGCAAAATGCTGGCCTACAACTGCTCGCCGTCGTTCAACTGGAAAAAGAATCTGGACGATGCGACCATCGCCATCTTCCAGAAAGAGCTTGGCAAAATGGGCTACAAGTACCAGTTCATCACGCTCGCCGGCATCCATTCGATGTGGTACAACATGTTCGATCTGGCGCAGGACTATGTGGCACGCGGCATGACAGCTTACATCGAGAAGGTTCAGGAGCCGGAGTTCGCGGCGCGTGATCGTGGCTACAGCTTCGTTTCGCACCAGCAGGAAGTCGGCACCGGTTACTTTGACGATGTAACCACCGTAATTCAGGGTGGTAAATCCTCAGTCACCGCGCTGACCGGTTCGACAGAAGAAGAACAGTTCCACTAAGCGACCTCGGTCTGATAGAGAAAGGCCGCACACGATGCGGCCTTTCTCTTTTTGGTCCCAAGCCGGAGAGATCGCCAATTCTGCCGTATCACTGTAGAAGCCCAGACCGTTTTAATATAGTTTGACATCAAACAATTATTAGTGACAATTGCTGAAATTTGTAGTTTCATGGAACACCCAGAGCCAAAAATGGCCGAACAGAATCACTTTGGAGAACAGCATGCCTACCGTCATTGGTGTCGCCCGGGAATCAAACCCCGGCGAGCACCGCGTTGCCCTTGTCCCTGACGTTGCCAAACGCTTTCGCGCGCAAGGCGCCGAAATCCTGATCGAAAAAGGCGCCGGTGAAAACTCGGCCTACCCGGACAGCGATTTCACCGATGTCCGCTGGGCCGAAAACCCGGACGACATCTGGACACAAGCCGACGCGATCCTGTGCGTACGCCCCCCATCTCTTGAGCAGGTGGCGCGCATGAAGCCCGGCGCCGTCCTGATCGGTTTCCTGCAGCCGTTCCAGAATCCGGAACTGGTTCACGCACTGGCCGAGCGGCATATCACAAGCTTTGCCGTCGAACTGGTGCCGCGTATTTCGCGCGCCCAGAGCATGGACGCGCTCTCCTCGCAGGCAGCAGTTTCCGGCTATCTGTGTGCGGTGATCGCCGCCGCGCACTGCCCCAAGTTCTTCCCGATGCTTACCTACGCGGCCGGCACAGTTCGCCCGGCGCGCGTTCTGGTGATCGGTGCCGGTGTCGCCGGTTTGCAGGCGATCGCCACGGCGAAGCGCCTTGGTGCCATTGTCGAAGCCTATGACGTGCGCCCGGAAACGCGCGAACAAATCGAATCGCTCGGCGCAAAATTCGTCGACACCGGCGTCGCTGCGACCGGCCAGGGCGGCTATGCGCGCGAATTGTCCGACGACGAAAAACGCCAGCAGGCCGAACGCCTCGGCAAGGTCGTCGCCCAATGCGATGCGCTGATCACCACCGCGGCCATCCCCGGCCGCCAGGCACCACGCATCATCAACGCAGGAATGGTCTCGGCCATGAAATATGGCGCCGTGATCGTTGACATGGCTGCCGAGTCGGGTGGCAACGTTGAAGGTACGGTATCCGGCGAGATCGTCATGGTCGGCCACGTCAAGATCGTTGGCCACGCCAACCTGCCCAGCCGCATGCCTTATCACGCCTCCGAAATGTACGCGCGCAATCTCTTCAACTTCCTCGCACCACATCTCAAAGATGGCGTTCTGACGCCCGACTGGGATGACGAAGTCGTCACCGGCACGGCACTCACCCGCGATGGCTCGATTGTCCATGCCGGCGTAAGCGCTGCCCTCTTCGCCCTTGAATCCACTGGAGGCGTCTGACATGAGCGGACTCGAAATTTCCGGCCTCGCCGCACTCTACATTTTCCTGCTCGCCGCCTTTACCGGCTACGAAGTCATCTCCCGTGTGCCGGTCATCCTGCACACCCCGCTGATGTCCGGCTCGAACTTCATTCACGGGGTCGTTCTGGTCGGTGCGATGATCTCGCTAGGTCATGCGACAACGCCGCTTGAACAGGCCCTCGGCTTTATCGCCGTCGTTCTCGGTGCAGCCAATGCCGCTGGCGGCTATGTAGTCACCGAGCGCATGCTGGCAATGTTCACCAGCAACAAGAAGGGCGGTCAGTCATGATCACCCTCGCCTCTTTCACACCACTCATCCAGGCCAGCTACTTCATCGCGGCCGGCCTGTTCATTCTTGGCCTGAAAGCCATGAGCTCACCGGTCACCGCGCGTGGCGGCATCGTCTGGGCGGGCGTCGGCATGCTGCTCGCCACACTGGCTACCTTTTTGACACCGGGGCTGCACAATATCGGCCTGATGCTCGTAGCCATCGCAGTCGGCACGTCGCTCGCCTGGTGGAGCGGCAAAACGGTAAAGATGACCGACATGCCGCAGATGATCGCCATCTACAACGGCATGGGCGGCGGTGCGGCAGCGGCAATTGCCGCTGTTGAGTTCGCGCGCGGCGAAGCGCATTCGCCACTGGTTGCCAGCCTTGCGGCGCTTGGTGCGCTGATTGGCTCGGTATCTTTTTCCGGTTCGTGCGTCGCTTACGCCAAGCTGCAGGGGCTGATGAAAAAAACCTTCACGCTGCCCGCACAAAACGCGGTCAATGCGCTGCTCTCGCTCGCCACCATCGGGCTCGGCATTGCCATCGTGATTGGCCAACCGGCCAACCTGACCCTGGTTCTGGTTTTCTTTGCGCTCGCCCTGTTGCTCGGCGTCATCATCACGCTGCCGATCGGCGGCGCCGACATGCCCGTCGTCATCTCCTTATTCAACGCCTTCACCGGCCTGGCGGTTGGCCTGGAGGGTTTTGTTCTGGGCAATCCGGCCCTGATGATCGCCGGCGTCGTGGTCGGCGCGGCCGGCACCCTGCTGACGCAGTTGATGGCCAAGGCGATGAACCGGCCGATCAGCAACATCATGTTCGTGCCGATCAACGCGGGCGGCGGCGGTGACGATGAAGAAGTGACCGGCAGCATGCGTGCCCTCACCGCACTCGATGCCGCGGCGGTGATGCGTTACGCACAGAAAGTGATCATCGTCCCCGGTTACGGCATGGCGGTAGCACACGCCCAGCACAAGGTATGGGAGATGGCCTCACTGCTTGAAGAGGCCGGGGTCGAGGTCAAATTCGCCATTCATCCGGTGGCCGGGCGCATGCCGGGACACATGAACGTACTGCTTGCCGAAGCCGGCGTACCCTACGAGAAGATCTTCGACCTCGAGGAAATCAATGCTGAATTCGGCACCGCCGATGTCGCCCTGGTGATCGGCGCCAACGACGTGGTCAACCCGGCGGCACGCACCAACAAATCGAGCCCGATTTACGGCATGCCGATTCTTAACGCCGACCATGCGCAGAATGTCATTATCATCAAGCGCGGGCAAGGCACGGGCTACTCAGGCATTGAGAACGCGCTGTTCTATGGCGAAAACTCGCGGATGCTGTACGGCAACGCACAGCCGGTCGTTGGCGAGATTATTCAACACGTCAAGACAATGGGCTAAGCCGTTGCTCGTGCAAATCAAGGACTGCAAAAACAGCCCTTGATTTGCACGGCTTTACTGGCAAAACATGCTTTCAGACATGCCGCGCGGGCCATAAGCAGCGTAGAATCCACTGCACAATAATTCACCCTCCGGTTCCATGCGACTACCTGAACCCCAAATCACCGACTTTCCGGACATCAGTCGCTTTGGCAGCCACTTGCCGCCTGTAAATGAAGTCGAATTACAGCGTCTGCTGCGGCTCGTTTCAATGCTGATCGCGGCATTACTCGTTGCTTTTTTTATCGTCGCACTCAACTCGGGCCTGCTCATTCAGGCGCCCATCATTGCCGTCAGCGCCATCGTTTTCGCGCTGATCGGGAACGGCTATCCGTCACTTGGCAACACCCAACTGGCCAACGCGCTGGCCATTGGCCTGACCGTTCTGGTCAGTTTGATGGTCCTGATTTCCGGCGAAGGCATTCGCAACGTTGCCGTACTGGCTTACCCCGGCATCTTGATACTTGCCAGCCTGACGGTCAGTTCGGTGCAGTTCCTCGCCATCGCCATTGCCATCTGCACAACGGCCGTCGGACTGGGAATGCTCGAATACCATCAATTACTCCACGTATCGTACGGCCCGACACTCGAGCGGCGCTACATGTTCACCTTGCTGCTGATCCTCGCTGGAACGGCCGTCGTCGCCCGCCTGCTTGCCCATCACTGGCTCAGCACCCTCTATCGCGTTCATTGGCAAACGCTGATCGACTCACTCACCGGTCTGCCCAATCGACGTGCGCTGTATAACCGGGGCGACAGCTTTCTCGCCGAAGCGCTCGCTGCCGGATTGAAGACCAACGTCATCACACTGCATGTCGACCGCATTGATCACATCAACCACACTTTTGGTCACGCACTGGGTGATGGCGCATTGCGCAAGCTGGCAGAGGAGTTAAAGCCGCTGATCAACGCCAACTGTCTGATCGCACGTCATGGCGGCAACACATTTATCGCACTATTACGCTGCGCCGAAAAAGATACCGGCGCTGAAACACTTGCGCGACAGCTCATCGCCGCCACACGAAAAGAACAAACTGTAAACGGTGTTGCAATTCGGCTCGATGGCACCTGTGGGCTCTGTTCCGACGCAAACAAGGATGCACAATTGCCGGCTGACCAACCGAAAGGGGCCACCGCCCTGATCGAAGCCGCCTTCATCGCACTCGACATTGCGCTGAAACAAGGCGGCGGCCAGGTCCAGGAATTTTCCGGAAAATTCGGCGAGCGGGTGCGCGGCGATTTCCTGATCGAGAGTACGGTCCGTGCCGCCATCGACTCGGGCCGCGTCGACATGCACTACCAGCCCTTCCTCTCGCAACCAGACGGCCGCGTCATTGCCATGGAAGCGCTGCTGCGCCTTCGCTCGTCCGACGGCCTGCCACTCCCGACACTGCCGGCGATTGAACTTGCCGAAGCCTCCGGTTTGATTCATCGTCTGGGTGACGTCATCCTTGATTCGGTACTCAACGATATCCGGCGCTGGCGACAAGCCCGCGAATCGCTGCTGCCCGTCTCGATCAATTTTTCGGGGCTGCAAATGTCGCGCCCGGGATTCGCCGAAAGCCTGCTCGAACGCCTCCGCCAATATGAGTTGCCGGGCAACGCCTTGATTCTCGAAATCACCGAAACCGCAGCGATCAGCGGCGATGCCCAACTGGCCGAAACGCTGGCAACCCTGTCGGCAGCGGGCGTGCTGATCGCACTTGACGACTTTGGCGCCGGCCACTCCTCACTGCATCGCCTTTGCGAGATCCCCGCCGACATCATCAAATTCGACCGCTCGCTGATCGAAAACATTGGCGATTCCGAACGCGCCCGCTTGTTTCTACGCAAGACGGTGGAACTGGTGCGTGTCTCACACCCCTTCATCCTGCTCGAAGGCATCGACGATCTGGGCCAGGCCGGGCAGGTACCGGAGATGGGCTGTCACGCGGTACAAGGCTTCTGGTACGCCCGGCCGATGCCGGCCGATGCGGTCCCCGAATACCTGGCTGGCTGCCAACTAGGCGACGACCTGCAACAGCGCCCGACTCACGATAAGTGACCCCAGTAGCCGGCATCACCAAAAGTGCTTTTCAACTGATCCATGAACAGACGCACACGCAGCGGCAAATGCCGGCGTTGCGGGAAAACAGCGTAAATACCGACAGGTGGCGCCGCATGCGCATCAAGCAGCGACACCAGACGACCACAACTCAAATCACTTCCAACCTCCCACATCGAGCGCCAGGCCAGCCCCTCGCCAGCCAATGCCCACTCATGCAGGACCGCGCCATCATTGCACTCAAAGCCACCGGACACCTTGAAACTTGCCGGCTCACCGCCAGGCGTTTCACACAAGGTCCAACCACGCTGCTGGCCCAGCGACAGGCAATTGTGTTTCGCCAGATCATCAGGAACGCGCGGCGCCCCATGGCGCTCGAGGTAACGCGGACTGGCAACTACCACCCGGCGCATTTCACCAAGCTTGCTGCTGACCAGGCTTGAATCAGCCATTTCACCGATGCGAATTGCGCAATCAATTCCTTCATTGAGCAGATCGACCAACCGATCGGTCAACGCCAGCGTTACCGTAACACCGGGATTGGCCTGCATGAACACCGCCACCTGCGGCGCGACGTGACGCCGCCCGAAGCCGGCAGGTGCAGATATCTTCAGATGGCCGCTGGCACGCACACCGCCCAGCGACACCGCCGTTTCGGCATTCGCCAGTTCATTCAGGATGCGTTGGCAATCCTCAAGAAATGCCTGCCCCTCGAAAGTCAGCGTCAGCTTGCGCGTGGTGCGTACGAGCAACTTGACGCCGAGACGTTGCTCCAGCGCATCAAGCCGGCGCCCAATCACCGCCGGCGTAATTCCCTCCATCTGCGCCGCTGCCGAGAGACTGCCGCGTGTGGCAGAATTAACGAAAGCTTCAATCTGCTTGATTTGAGCCATGGCAACGATTCGATACTAAAAGTAAAAGATACTTTGATTCTAACCGCTCTTATCTTTCATCGCAGCATCGAATAGAATTCAACCATCGCAACGACAACCCCTTCGACAGGAGCAACGCATGAGCCTCAATTTACCTGCCGGCATGCAGATCAACGCGCCGCTTCAACCCGGTTACGAAACCATTCTCACCACCGACGCACTGGCGCTCGTTGCCAAGCTGCACCGCGCCTTCGAAGGTCGTCGCCAGGAGTTGCTGGCAGCTCGTGTTGCCCGCCAGACGCGCATCGATGCCGGCGAAATGCCCGACTTCCTGCCGGAAACCGCACACATCCGCGCCGGCGACTGGAAGATCGCGCCGCTGCCAAAAGCGCTGGAACGCCGCCGCACCGAAATCACCGGCCCGGTCGAAGCCAAAATGATCATCAACGCCTACAACTCGGGCGCTGATTCCTACATGACCGACTTCGAGGATTCGAACAGCCCGAAGTGGGAGAACCAGATCCAGGGGCAGGTCAATATTTACAAGGCCATTCGCCATCAGCTTTCGTTCACAAACGAAGCCGGCAAGGAATACAAACTCAACGACAAAGTTGCCACCCTGCAGATCCGTCCGCGCGGCTGGCACCTTGACGAGAAGCACGTTACCGTTGATGGCCAGCGTGTTTCCGGCGGCATCTTCGACTTCGCCCTCGTCTTCTTCCACAACGCCAAGGAACAGATCGCGCGCGGCGACGGCCCCTTCTTCTACCTGCCGAAGATGGAATCGCACCTTGAAGCCCGTCTGTGGAATGACATTTTTGTCATGGCACAGGATCACATCGGCTTGCCGCAAGGCACGATCAAGGCCACCGTACTGGTCGAAACCATTCTCGCCACTTTCGAGATGGAGGAAATCCTCTATGAACTGCGCGAGCACTCGTCCGGCCTCAACGCCGGTCGCTGGGACTACATCTTCTCGTGCATCAAGAAATTCAAGAAGAACAAGGATTTCTGCCTCGCCCAACGCAGCGCGATCACCATGGAAGTGCCGTTCATGCGTTCCTACGCACTGGCGCTGGTCAAGGCCTGCCACAAGCGTGGCGCACCGGCGATGGGCGGCATGAGCGCGCTGATCCCGATCAAGAACGATCCGGCAGCCAACGAAAAAGCGCTGGCCGGCATCCGTCACGACAAAACGCGCGACGCCAACGACGGTTTCGACGGTGGCTGGGTTGCGCACCCGGGCCTCGTGTCGATTGCTGCCGAAGAGTTCCAGAAGGTGCTTGGTGATCGTCCGAACCAGTGGGAGAAACAAAGAAGCGAGAACTTCGTCGCGGCTGACTTTCTTAATTTCCAGCCCGAGCAACCAATCACCGAAGCCGGTGTGCGCAACAACATCAATGTAGGCATTCACTATCTCGGTAGCTGGCTTGCCGGCAACGGTTGCGTGCCAATCCACAATCTGATGGAAGATGCGGCGACCGCCGAAATTTCGCGCTCGCAAATCTGGCAGTGGGTGGTTTCGCCGAAGGGCAAACTCGACGATGGCCGCAAGGTCACCGCTGAAATGGTTCGTGCCATGATCCCGGAAGAACTGTCCAAGGTAAAAGTCTTCGTAACAGCTCAGGGCGAAGACACGGCGACCTACGACCAGGCCGCAGTCATCTTCGACACCATGTCGCTCGCCGAAGACTACCCAGAATTCCTGACCCTACCGCTGTACGAGGCGATGGAATAAACATGCCGCCGCACCCCGCAAGGTGTGACAACAGAGAAACGGCACCTGCGGGTGCCGTTTTTTTTGAGGAGAATTTTGATGATCGCTGCACTGACCCAACTTCTGATCTTCCAGCTGATCGGTGAAGTCATCGCCCGCGGGCTGGACCTGCCGGTGCCCGGCCCGGTGATCGGCATGCTGCTGCTCTTCCTTACCCTGATGGTGCGCAAGGGCCCGAAGCCCGAACTGCAATCGACCAGCCAGAATCTGCTGCAGCATCTTTCGCTGCTGTTCATTCCGGCCGGCACCGGAGTCATCGTGCACATGCACCGCATCGCTGACGAGTGGTTACCGCTGCTGCTTTCGCTGATTGTCAGCACCGGCGTCACTCTGGCATTAACGGCGCTCGTCATGCAGTTCTTCAGCGCCCGGCAGCCGAAAGGAGAACAATCATGACACCGCGCATCAATGAACTCTGGGTCTATCTCGCCGCCTCGCCGCTGCTTGGTCTGACGCTGACGCTGATCGCTTATCTGGCGGCCTGCTGGATTCATCGCCGGGCCAATTTCAGCCCGCTGGCCAACCCCGTACTGATCGCCGTCGCGGCTCTGGTCGCACTGCTGATGATCACAGGAACGCCGTACCAGACTTATTTCGACGGCGCGCAGTTCGTACATTTCCTGCTCGGCCCGGCCACCGTAGCGCTGGCCATCCCGCTGTACACACAGTTCGGGCGCGTGCGTGCCATGCTCGTACCGGTAGTCGCCGGACTGCTGGTCGGCAGCTTTACGGCTGTTGCATCGGCCGTGCTGGTCGCACGATTCTTTGGCGCCAGCCTGGCGACGCAACTGTCGCTCGCGCCAAAGTCGGTCACCACGCCAATCGCCATGGGCGTCGCCGAGCGCATCGGCGGCATTCCCTCGCTGACCGCCGTGCTGGTCATTGCCACAGGGATTCTCGGTGCCGTTGCCGGTCGCTACCTGTTCGACGCACTGCGCATTCGCGACCCGGCCATCCGTGGCTTCGCCACCGGCATTACGGCCCACGGTATCGGAACGGCGCGCGCCTTTCAGGAGAGCGAGCAGACAGGCGCATTTGCGGCACTGGCCATGGGCATGAACGGGCTGATCACGGCATTGTTGTTGCCGGTGCTTGTGCCACTGCTGCAGTAATCCGCACGCAGTCGCAGAAACATGCATCAGGGTCAGCGCCGAATTCCCCGGCGCCGCCTTTCTTCATTTGCCCTTTTCTTTATCCTTATCCCTGTCCTTGTCTCTGCCGCCCTGCGGGTGCCGCTCTTGCTCCGGCGCACGCTTCTGTTCCGAGTGCTGCTGCGGCTGAGGAGCCGGGGCATGGACCTGAGGCGGCTCGCTGCGCTGCACTTGGCGTGGTTCGGGGCGTGGTTCGGGACGTGCTTCGGCGCGAGTTTCAATACGCGGCTCGACCCTTGGCGCCGCGCGCGACTCTACACGCTGCTCCATACGAGGCTCGGGGCGCGCTGCGGGCGCTTCGACCCGCACAACCGGTGCCACTACCGCCTGCGGCACCGGCTGCCTGGCTTGCGGAGCAGGCTGCACGGTGACGGTTGGCACACTATCTCGCCCCCCGCCTTCATGCCGCGAACGCGTCTCTACCGGGCGTTCCACCAACGGGGCCGCTGGCTGAATCTGGCGCTGCACGGGCTCGGCAATGATAGTCACCGGCTTTCCCCCCTGCGGAGGTGATGACTGAGCCGGCGCTGCCTCACGTACGGAGGGGGCGACGCCAGCCGGCTGTATCTGACGCTCGCCCTCACGAGTTTCGCTGCGATAAATGCGCGGAACGCTACCCGTCATCGCCGGCACCGGCTGTTGCAGAACTGGCGCCGTCTCTGCAGCACGCGCCGGCACTGCAAGCACTTTGCCCTCCTCAACATTGCCGCGCCCGCGCTCAGCACGCCCCTTATCCTGCTCTCGCCAGATCCTGCGGTCGCCAGACTCGGGCCCTGCGACGGGGGGAGGTACCGACTCGGCCCGACGGATTGGCGCCGACACAGGCGCAGCGGCCTTCACCGGGGCCACCAGCACCGGCGCAGCGACCGACAATGCCGCACCGCGAACCGATCGGGAATCGACAAAAACCTCACGTGAAACGACCGTCGCACCTTGCACCTGATTGGCACTCACCCGGCGGTACTCCACCGTTCTCCAGGCGCTGGCCGGCGGCGTGGCTATCTTGAAATTGTTGGTATTGTGCAGATGCCTGTCATGGTGACCATACGCCGGTTGATAGCGCTCCCAAGGCGGCAGCGGGTACCAACCCACCGCCGGCCGTGCACCGATTGAAATGGAGATCGCCCCGCCGCTCCCGGCACTGCTGCCGATAAAGCCGACCAACGCCGGCGCATAGCTGGGTCGGCGCACATATGCACCGGGCATCCACGCCCAGCGCGGCCCAATCAACACCCAGCGTCCGTAGTGAAAAGGCGCAAAGCCCCACGGCGCAGCGTCGATCCACGTCCAGCCCCAGGGAGCAACATAGGCCCAGCGCCCATCGCGATAGGGAACCCAGCCGGGGGTGACGTAAGTCGTTGGGTACCAGACATTGCCGTAATCGGCATCGCTCGCCCAGCGGCCATTGGCGTCCAGTTCCTCATACCCGGTCATGTTCGGCGAAACATAGCGTGCCGATTGACTGGCGTGATTCACACTGTCGCGTTGCGCCGCCCAGCTATCGAGCGCGCTGCTGCGCGCCGAACTGCGCCCGAAAGCGCCATTTTCTGCAGATAACGCTTGACCGCTCTCCACCATCACGGAACTGCCGCCGACCACCGAGGCATTCACCAGACCGGTCAGCACCGTAACGCTGGAGCCGCTATTGGTGGCATCAATACGGATTTGGCCCGCTTGCAGCACAGCATAGCTGGCGCCAGGCGCCATCACTTCATAGGATTCATCGCTCTCTATCTGGCGCACCCGCAAACTGACGCTACCGCGCGTCACAGCGGCCTTGAAACTCGCATCGTCAAGAACGTGGACATCCAGCTGCGTCTGCACGTCGAGCGCCACCGCAGTGCTGCCAAAACGAATTTCGACCCGACCATCCGTCCCGGTAAACACTGAATTACGCGAAGTCACCGGCGCATTGAGCTGCGCTGGCAGCCACGCCTGAGCGCTTTCTGAATAAAACTGGACGTCGCCGGCCAGGTAGGCCACTCGCCCGACCCGGTCCGGCACTTGCGCCAGGGCAACGCCCGACAGCATTGTGGCACCCACCAGGAAACCACGTAGCGAACTGGCCAACGAATCGACCAACACTTCCGACAATACTTTCATGAGACCTCATTTGATCAACAGGTATGCGTCAAACAACGACGCCGGCGCGCCGGCGTTGACCACAATTACGATTCGAAACAATTAAACTGCGGTATCCCTTGCCGCCCGGCCGGCGGCTGGTAAACTCCAGGCATGAAAACAATTCTCTCCCTGTTACTGCTTTGCCTGATGACGGCAACGCCTCATGCCCTGGCAAAAACACCCGGCGAAGTTGAAATTGGCGGAACGCTTCGCGAAGCGACGATGCAAGGCCTGTCAGGGCCCTCACGCAAACTGTCGGAATATCGTGGCAAACCACTGATCATCAATGTGTGGGCCAGCTGGTGCGGCCCATGCCGCGATGAAATGGCATCACTGGAAAGACTCTCCCGCCACAAAGGCGGCAAACAATTCACGGTCATCGGCATCTCCACCGATGACTACCCGAACGCTGCCAAGGCCTTCCTGCAAAAATCAAAAACGAGCTTCAGTCATTTCATCGACAACCAGCTGTTTCTGGAAAATATGCTCGGTGCCAACCGGCTTCCGCTGACCTTGCTGATTGATGAACAGGGCCGGGTTCTCGGCAAGTACTATGGGGCCAAACCGTGGGATAGTCCCGAGGCGCTGGAAGTCATCGGAAAAACTTTCCGCATCCCGATGTAGCGCGACAAGCGCCGTTTAGCGGCCCGCGGATTACAGGCCGGCCAGACTGTCGGTCGTCGCGCGCAGCCGCTCCGAAAGCTTCAGCGCCAGCGATTGATAGAAGCGGCTGGAAAGACCAGGCACCGACGCGAGCAAGGCAAAGACCTCGGCCTTTTCGAGCACATCGACCTCGGACGCCTCCATAGCCACAACAGACGCGCTGATCAGCTGACTATCGACGAAGGACATTTCCCCAAAAACCTCGCCCGGTCCGAGCGCGGCAATCAGGACAGATGGTTTGGAAGCGCGCTTTTCGACTTTCATCCGTCCCGAGCGCAAGACAAATATCCCGCCTGCTTCCTTTCCTTCGTTCAGAACGACCTCACCGGCGGCGTAGCTTATCCGCTTGGCTTTCTCGGCGAGGAGACGCAAATCATCACTGGTCAAAAAATGGAAGATGTCGCTCATGGGGGCAAAGTAAAACAGATATCGAGCAAAATTACCATACCTCTTCAGCATGTTCCGCAGGCGCTCACCAAGACGCCAAGCCGCTGTCCTCTATTCAGCAACGACAAACTATCTCCCCTTGCGGTTTTCGCATAACATGTTTTCTTTCGCCACCTGACTCAACCGCCCATCGAGTCGAGCGCAGCTTTCTTGCCGAGGACATTCGCCATGCTGGCCAAAGACACCACACCGAGTTCGATTGTCAGGCATCTCGATCAATATGTTATTGGTCAGGATGAAGCAAAAAAAACCCTGGCAGTCGCCGTCTATTCGCATTACAGAAAAATCTCCGGGGCTCTGAAGGACACCGACGGAATCGCCAAAAGCAATGTCCTGATCATCGGACCTTCCGGCACCGGCAAAACCCTGCTGTGCGAAACGCTGTCACGAATGCTCAACGTTCCATTTGTCACGGCAGACGCCACTTCGCTGGCACAAACAAAATATGTCGGCGAGGAAATCGAAGCGATATTGCAACGTTTGGTCGAGCAGGCCGATGGCGATATCGTCAAGGCCCAAAGAGGTATCGTTTTCATCGACGAAGTTGACAAGCTGAAAGCGGCGGACGGCCAGACTCGTGTCGTATCTGGCGAAAGTGTTCAGCACGCCTTGCTGAAGATCATGGAAGGCTTCCCGGTCAAACTGAAAAACAATCTCTACATCGACACGTCGAACATATTGTTCATCTGCGGTGGCGCGTTTATCGGTCTGGATAAAATCCGCTCAAAAACCCAGAATTTCGGCTTCTTTGCCACCACAGGGGATGACGATCAGAACATTCTGGACCGGCTGAACAACCGGATCAAGCCAACCGACCTGTTCGAATTCGGATTGATCCCGGAATTTACCGGCCGCTTGCCAATCATCGCCAGCTTCCAGGAATTGACCCGAAGCATGCTGGTCAAGATCATGACCGAGCCGAGAAACTCGATCTATAAACAGTATGTGGAGATATTCAAAAGCGAAGATGTCGCACTGACAATTGCGCCGCGCGTATTCGAGCAGATATCGGAACTCGCCGTCGAATACAAAACCGGCGCACGCAGCCTGCGCGGCATTTTTGAAGAACTGATGACGCCCATTCTCTATGCAGTTCCCGACGACCCGACGATAAAACAGGTGGTCATCGCCTCGCTGTTCGAAGAACCCGCCCTTATCAGAGCGCCGGCGGCTCCGGCTTAAAGCACCTACGCACCCGGCGCACCAAAGACGCGCCGGTGACGCATCCACGCAGGAGCATGGGCTATGACCGCCGAGAGGACAAGGATGCCCCAGAATAGCATCAACTGCTGCGGTGGCGAGACAGCAAACCAGACAAGCAAGGCGATCTTGGCAAGCATCGCCGTCCCCGCCATTTCGCCCAGATAACCCGGCGTAGTCCACAGATCAATCGCCATCATGACGACGCCGCTAATCAACAACGCCAATACGTAAGGCAACTGCGTGGCAAGTGGCAGCCCGTAAACCAAGGCCGCACCGGCGCCAACGATACCGATCAGGTGTACGGCGCGTAGCCCGATAATCAGCCAGCGCCGCCCGGGAAAATCCCGGAAACCTGCCACTGATTGCCCTTTTGCCAAACCACACTCCCGACCGGTTATAGGTTGAAACACTTCACGCCGCAAATTCTACCACCCAAAAACAAGGCCTCCGGATGGAGGCCTTGTCAGTAGCGCACGCAAAATGATCGCTTACATGCGCGCAATCATCGCATCGCCAAACTCGGAACACGACACTTCAGTCGCACCTTCCATCAGACGGGCAAAGTCGTAGGTCACGACCTTGTCGGCGATGGCAGCCTCCATCGACTTGACGATCAGGTCGGCGGCAGCCATCCAGCCGAGGTGACGCAACATCATTTCGGCGGAGAGGATCAGCGAGCCGGGGTTCACCTTGTCGAGGCCGGCGTACTTCGGCGCCGTGCCGTGCGTCGCTTCGAAACAGGCGTACTTGTCGGAGATGTTGGCACCCGGCGCAATACCGATGCCGCCGACCTGCGCGGCCAGCGCGTCGGAAATGTAATCGCCGTTCAGATTGGTGGTGGTGATCACGTCATACTCGGCCGGACGCAGCAGGATTTGCTGCAAGAAGGCGTCAGCGATTGCGTCCTTGATGATGATGCCGTTCGGCAGCTTGAGCCACGGGCCGCCGTCGATCTCGACGCCACCGAATTCACGCTTGGCCAAGGCATAGGCCGAGTCACGGAAGTTGCCTTCGGTGAACTTCATGATGTTGCCCTTGTGCACGATCGTCACCGATTTGCGGTTGTTGGTGATCGCATACTTGATCGCGGCACGTACCAGGCGCTCGGTGCCTTCGACGGAAATCGGCTTGATACCAATGCCCGAGGTATCCGGGAAGCGGATCTTGGTAACGCCCATTTCCTTCTGCAGGAAATTGATCACCTTTTTGCAGGCATCGGTGCCATGCGCCCATTCGATACCGGCGTAGATGTCTTCGGTGTTCTCGCGGAAGATCACCATGTTGCACAACTCAGGGCGCTTCAGCGGCGACGGGACGCCCTTGAAATACTGCACCGGGCGAACACACTGGTAGAGATCGAGTTCCTGGCGCAGCGCAACGTTCAGTGAACGGATGCCGCCACCGACCGGCGTCGTCATCGGGCCCTTGATGGAAACCGAATATTCCTTGAGCGCAGCGAAGGTCTCGGCCGACAGCCAGACGTCGGAACCGTACATCTTGGTCGACTTTTCGCCGGCGTAAACTTCCATCCAGTGAATTTTTTTCTTGCCGCCAAAGGCTTTGGCAACCGCAGCATCAACCACCTTGATCATCACCGGCGTGATATCAACGCCAATGCCATCACCTTCGATGAACGGGATGATCGGATTGTCCGGAATCTCTTGCCCCGGAACGATTTTTTGACCGCCTTGCGGTACTTTGATCAGACTTTCGCTCATGCCAACTCCCTTTATGGTTTGGTGGTATTTTGGTGTTATCGCTGCGTCTGATTATGGCGCAAAAAACAACGCTTCGCCAGAGAGTCGAACTGCCTGTGCCACACGTACCCGCACCACGAACGCCCGTAAAAACGACAAACCCGGCACCGCGAGCCAAAGCCACGATACCGGGTTTGAAGTATTGCCTGTGAATCTATGCAGCGTGCCGCCTGGTGATCAGACTCGTGCGGCCTTCAGCACGGCGTTCAAGGTGGCGCTTGGACGCATGACCGCCTTGCATTTCTCGGCATCCGCTTTGTAGTAACCACCGATGTCGACCGGTTGACCCTGCACCGCACTGAGTTCGGCAATGATATTCTGCTCATTGTCAGCGAGCTTCTTGGCCAGCGGGGCAAAATGCGCCTGCAGTGCCTTGTCGTCAGTTTGCGTGGCCAGCTCCTGCGCCCAATACATGGCCAGATAGAACTGTGAGCCACGGTTGTCGAGCTGGCCGGTCTTCGGCGATGGAGACTTGTTGTTGTCGAGCAACTTGCCGGTGGCGGCATCCAGCGTCTTGGCCAGCAGCTTGGCCTGAGCATTGTTTTCCTTGATACCCAACTCTTCCAGCGACACGGCCAGCGCCATGAACTCGCCAAGAGAATCCCAGCGCAGGTGGTTTTCCTGAACGAGCTGCTGCACGTGCTTCGGTGCCGAACCGCCGGCACCGGTTTCGTACATGCCGCCGCCGTTCATCAGCGGAACGATGGAGAGCATCTTGGCCGAAGTACCCAGTTCCATGATCGGGAACAGATCGGTCAGATAATCGCGCAAGATGTTGCCAGTCACCGAGATGGTGTCGAGACCGCGAATGATGCGCTCCAGCGAGAAGCGCATGGCGCGCACTTGCGACATGATCTGAATATCGAGGCCGGTGGTGTCGTGATCCTTGAGGTAGAGCTTCACCTTCTTGATCAGCTCGTTCTCGTGCGGACGATACGGGTCGAGCCAGAAAATTGCCGGCATACCCGAATTACGCGCACGGGTAACGGCCAGCTTGACCCAGTCGCGAATCGGCGCGTCCTTGACCTGACACATGCGCCAGATGTCACCCTGCTCGACGTTCAGCGTCATCAGCACTTCACCGGTGGAAAGATCGACAACGTTGGCGATACCGTCTTCGGCAATCTCGAAAGTCTTGTCGTGCGAGCCGTATTCCTCGGCCTGCTGCGCCATCAGGCCGACGTTCGGCACCGTACCCATGGTCTTCGGATCGAAGTTGCCGTTCCATTTACAGAAGTTGATCATCTCCTGATAGATACGGGCGAAAGTCGATTCCGGCATCACTGCTTTTGCGTCGTACTGCTTGCCGTCTGCACCCCACATCTTGCCGCCTGAGCGGATCATCGCCGGCATTGAGGCATCGACAATGATGTCGTTTGGCGAATGGAAGTTGGTGATGCCCTTGGCCGAGTCAACCATGGCCAGACGCGGACGATGCTCCTGACAGGCGTGCAGGTCACGAATGACCTCGTCGCGCTTCGATTCGGGCAGCGTGGCCAGTTTGTCGTACAGGTTCGCCATGCCGTGGTTCACGTTAACGCCGATCTTATCGAACAACTCGGCATGCTTCTCGAAAGCCTCCTTGTAGTAAATCTTGACGCAGTGGCCGAACACGATCGGGTGCGAGACCTTCATCATCGTTGCTTTGACGTGCAGCGAGAAGAGGATGCCGGACTCACGGCAATCTTCCATTTCCTTCTCGTAGAACTCGCACAGCGCCTTCTTGCTCATGAACATCGAATCAATGACCTCACCGGCCAGAAGCGATAATTTAGGCTTCAGCACAACCGTCTTGCCACTCTTGGTAACCAGTTCCATCTTCACGTCGCACGCTTTGTCCAGCGTCATCGACTTTTCGCCGTGATAGAAGTCACCATGGTGCATGTGCGAGCAATGCGACTGCGACCACTGCTTCCATTCGCCCATCGAATGCGGGTGCTTGCGTACGAAATTTTTCACAGCGTTCGGCGCGCGGCGATCGGAGTTGCCTTCGCGCAGCACCGGGTTCACCGAACTGCCGATGCACTTCGAGTAACGCGCCTTGATCGCCTTGTCCTCGTCGGTGGCGGGGTTCTCGGGAAAGTCGGGGATCGCATAGCCCTTGGCCTGCAGTTCCTTGATGCAGGCGATCAGTTGGCCGACCGAGGCACTGATGTTCGGCAGCTTGATGATATTAGTTTCCGGCAGCAGACACTTTTTGCCCAGTTCGCCGAGGGTGTTCGGGACTTTCTGACTCTCCGGCAAAATATCGGAGAATTCGGCGAGCACCCGTGCGGAAACCGAAATGTCGGCCTTCTCGATCTCGATGCCGGCGGGCGAGGTAAACGTGCGGATAATCGGCAAAAAAGCACAAGTCGCCAGCAGCGGCGCCTCGTCAGTAAGCGTGTAGATGATTTTTGATTTACCTGCAGCCATTACTATCCCCTTGCATTTAGTGAATTGATTTGCACTACCTGAGTCTACTGGACATCCCTGACACGAACCTTAAGGCAGAGCCCGCAATTTTACCCGCCTGCACAATCGGTGTCTTTGATGTAAGCGACGAATTCCACAGAGTCCGGCCAAACGCGCCGGCAAGTGGCGATTTCGCTGCAAAAACCCAGTGTTACAATCATCGCACCCCCAACAACAGTCCGCGAAAATGGAAATCTCAACCGCCGAGAACCCCCTCGCCAAGCGCATTGCCGAAGCAATGATTGACGGCTTCAACCGGCACTACCGCCTGATGCGCCATTACGGCCGCGAAGCCAAGGTTCTGTTTGAAGCCGCGGATTGGAAGGGCGTACAGACGGCCGTTCGCGAGCGCATTCGCTCTTACGATGACCGCGTACAGGAAAACGCCGAATTGCTGAGCGCCGAATTCGGCGCCAGTTCACTCGATAACGACACCTGGCAACAACTCAAGCTCTTCTTTATTGGCCAGCTGATCAACCACAAGCAACCCGAACTCGCTGAAACCTTTTTCAACTCGGTTTGCTCGAAAATTCTCGACCGCACCTACTTCCATAACGACTATATCTTTGCCCGCCCGGCGGTATCCACCGAATACATCGACACTTACCCGCCCACCTACTCCAGCTACTACCCGATGCAGCGCGGCCTGCGCAACACGCTCAAACAGATCGTCCTCGACTTCGACTGGCAGCGCCCTTTTGAAAACCTTGATCGTGACATCGCTTACGTCATGCGCAGCGTGCATACGCATCTTGGCGGCTGGCCACAAGCCGAAGCCAACGCGCAGATCCAGGTGCTTTATTCAGCCTTCTATCGCAACAAGGCGGCCTACATCATCGGCAAGGCGATCAACGGCCACCTGGAATTCTCCTTTGCAGTACCCGTACTGCACACGCCGGATGGAAAACTGGTGCTCGACACCATCCTGCTCGACGCCTGGCGCATCAGCCTGCTCTTCTCGCTGTCACGCGCCTACTTCATGGTCGACATGGAAGTTCCCTCCGGCTACGTGCAGTTCCTGCGCAGCATCATGCCCAACAAGCCGCGCTCCGAGCTATATACCATGCTCGGCCTCGGCAAGCAGGGCAAGACCATGTTCTTCCGCGATCTGGTCCAGCACCTGCGCCATTCCGAAGACAAGTTCGTCGCTGCACCGGGCATTCGCGGCATGGTCATGATGGTATTCACCCTACCGTCCTACCCCTATGTCTTCAAGATCATCAAGGATGTTTTTCACGCCACCAAGGAAGTCGACCACGACACCGTCAAAGCCAAGTACCTGCTGGTGAAACAGGTTGACCGGGTCGGTCGCATGGCTGATACGCTGGAGTTTTCGCATGCCGCGCTACCGAAAAAACGTTTCTCCGAAAATCTGTTGAAAGAATTACGCGAAGTCGCCCCGTCGCTGATCGAGGAAGACGGTGACGACATCATCATCAAGCACCTCTACATCGAGCGTCGCATGACGCCGCTCAACATCTACCTCGATAGTGCAACGCCAGAACAAATCGACAACGCCGTATTCGAGTATGGCAATGCCATCCGAGAACTGGCCAGCGCCAACATATTCCCCGGCGACATGCTGTGGAAAAACTTCGGCGTCACGCGCTACAACCGCGTGGTGTTCTACGACTACGATGAAATCGAATACATGACCGACTGCAATTTCCGCGTCATCCCGGAAGCACCGTATCCGGAAATGGAAATGTCTGCCGAGCCCTGGTACTCGGTTGCCAGAAACGACATTTTCCCCGAAGAATTTGCCACCTTTCTGCTTGGCTCACCCAAGGTACGCGCGGCCTTTCTCAAATATCACCGCGACCTGCTGAACGCGAAATTCTGGAAAGCCACACAGGAAAAAATACGCAGCGGTTATGTCGAAGACTTTTTCCCTTATCCGGAAACCCTGCGCTTCTGCAACGCGCTCAAGGCAGTTTTTCAATCAACCGAAAAAAATGGTATTGAAAATTGATCATGCTTGAGCCGGTCGATCAGTCAGTCGAAATACTGCAGGCTGAAATCACCGCCCTGCGCCTGGCCAATCAGGCGCTCGGCAAGCAGTTGCTCGCCGAAGCAAAGCATACCGACGCAATGCTTTCCGAAGGCGAGTTGCAACGCAATGCCTTGCGCGAAGCCAACAACACCCAGCAGCATTTGAGCAGCTTCATCCAACGCGTCATGGACAGCGCCGGCAGCCTGCTGATTGTGCTGGCGCCGGATGGCCGCGTACGCATGAGCAACCAGCGCTGCGAAGAAGCGCTCGGCATCAAGTCGCAACAACTCGCGGGCACCGTGCTTGACGATCTGCTGCCGGCTGACGAACGTTCTGCCCTCGCGGCGCAACTGCCGGCCCTTCCCTGGCAAATCCACTCCCCCCTGTTTGAGTGGATAAGCCATCAGGACAATTACAGCGCCGAACACCACTTGCTCTCCGGCGACGGCAGTTACCGCAGTTATTTGCTCGAAGCCGCCGCGCTATACAGCCCGCAGGGAAAACCGGAAGGCGCCGTTGTTAACGCCACCGACATTACCGGACTCAAGGATCAGGAGGCCCGCCTGCGACGCAGCGAATCCCTGCTCAAGGAGGCGCAACGGTACGCTCTCATGGGGAGCTGGGAGCTCGACCTGGCGCACAAGAAACTGAGCTGGTCAGATGAGGCGTACCACATCTTCGAAATCGACACGACGGCGACCTCCGACCCCTATCATGACTTTTTTTCAGCCATCCATCCCGAGGATCGTGCCCGGGTGGATCAGGCATTTGCCACATCCCTGCGCAGGCACAAGTCGCTTGATGTCGTTCACCGACTGCTGATTACCGGCCAGCATCTGAAATGGGTGCACCAGCGAGGGATACATCAGTACGCCGACAACGGACGCCCGCTACGCTCGGTCGGCACCGTGCAGGACATCACCGAACGTTATCTGACCGAGCAGCAACAGCGCATTGCGGCAACGGCTTTTGAATCGCAGGAAGGAATGGTCATTACCGCCGCTGACATGACCATCCTGCGCGTCAATCGATCCTTCTCCGAAATCACCGGCTACAGCGCCGCAGAGGTCGTCGGTCATACGCCTCGGCTGCTCAACTCGGG
>JBIJCY010000114.1:0-8519 GCA_044344385.1 Rhodocyclaceae bacterium
ACCTCGGGCGGCCCCCTCGCACTGCTGTTCGGCGGCATGGTGGTCGCGCACGTGCTTGGCAAGACCGGCGTATTTGAACGCGTCGGGCATTATTTTTTGCAGGCGACCCGGGGCAGCGGCAAGCGCTATCTGCTGCTGTTGATACTGCTGGTCGCGCCGACCTGCGCACTGTTGCCCAATGCCACCACCGTGATACTGCTTGCGCCGGTGATCATCAGCGTGGCCCGGGCGCTCAAGGTGGATTTCGTCGGGCCGATGATCCTCACGGCGATTGTCAGCAACGCGGCCGGCATGCTGACACTGGTGGGCGATCCGGCGACTTTCCTGGTGGGCAGTTCTATCGGCATGACCTTTGTTGAGTATCTGCAGAAGGTCAGTCTCGCCGGCCTGCTGGCTGTGCTGGTCGTCATCCCGCTGCTGCCGTGGTTGATGCCGCAGATATGGAAGACGCAAGTGGCATTGCCGGCGGTGCAAGAGGTCACCCGCATCGAAAAGCCGCTTTTTGTATTGCTGACGCTGTTTGTTCTGGTGCTGATGGTGCTGATGTTCCTGATCGGCGAGCAACTGCCAACGCATATCATGCCGCCGGCAGTGGCAATCATGGCCGCCAGTCTGGCGCTGTTGCTTATCTACGGGGCAAAGATCGAACCGGTCGACCATGTGCTCAATAATATCGACTGGAAAACGCTGGTATTTCTTGGTGCGATTTTTTGTCTGGTTGAGGGCTTTATCAAGACCGGTTTGCTGCAAGGGCTGTCGCTCAAGCTTTACGGGTGGTTCGGCACGGATTACACGCTGGTGGCGCTGGCGCTGCTCGCAGGTGTCGGCTTGCTGTCGAGTCTGCTGGCCAACATCCCGGTCGTTGCCGGTGCGCTGGTGATGACCAAGGGCTATCTGGTTGCTGCGCAGGCCGTTCCCGAAGTTGCGCTGGCTGCCGGCTTTACCGATTGGCCCACTGCGGTCCTGCCGGTATTCATTGCCATGATGTTTGGCGCAACGCTTGGTGGCAACGCGACCTTGATAGGTGCCTCGGCGAACATCGTTAGCGCCGGCATTTGCGCGGCGCATGGCGAGCGCATCACGTTCGCGCGTTTTCTGCGCTTTGGACTGCCGGTCACGATGGCTCAGCTCACCGTCTCAGCGCTCTATGTAATCGCGATGTACTGGTTTGTTTAGTCAGCGGCCGGGCTGTCCAGACCGTCGGCAATCCAGGATTCAAGCAGGGTATAGGTTACGGCCAGCACCACCGGGCCGATAAAAAGCCCGATCAGTCCGAAGCTGAGCATGCCGCCGATGACGCCGGCGAAAATGAGGAGCAGGGGCAAATCCGCCCCCTTCTTGATCAGTAGCGGACGCAGGACATTGTCGAGCAGGACAACGACCAGGCTCCAGATCAGAAGGAAAATTCCCCAGCCCGTGTCACCCATCCAGAACATCCAGCCGACGGCCGGGAAGAGAATCAGTCCCGGCCCCAGCTGGGCAATGCAAAGCATCAGCATCACCGCCGAGAGCAGTGCGGCAAAAGGTACCCCGGCAATGGCCAAGCCAATTCCGCCCAGCACGGTTTGTACGATGGCGGTGACACCGACGCCGAGCGCTACGCCACGGATCGCCTGACCGGCCAGGATGACCGAGGCTTCACCGCGCTCACCAGCCAGCCGGCGGCCAAAACGTCGCACACTGGAGGCGCCGGCTTCGCCGCCGGCGTAAAGGATTGCCGAGAAAACCACAACGAGCAAAAACTGCAGGAGCATGAAGCCCAGGCTGCCTGCCTCGGCGAGAACCCACTTACCGGATTGGGCCACGTAAGGCTCTACCTTCGCCATCAGACCCTGCGATCCGGCATCGGCCAATTGGCCCCAAAACGCTGATACTTTGCCGCCCACCAGCGGTAAATTGCCGACCCAGTCGGGCGGTTGCGGCAGTCCCGTCGCGGCAAATTCCTTGACCAGATTGGTCACTGTTCCGGCATGGTTGGCAATGGTGTCGATCGCCAGCCAGAGCGGGATAACCAGCAGCAGAAGCATGGCCAGCGTCATCCCGGTGACGGCCAGGCCACGCCGGCCGCCGAGGCGTTGCTCAAGCGATTTGAGCAACGGCCAGGTGGCAACGACGATCATCGTTGCCCACACTGCCGCCGCCAGAAACGGACGCAGCACCCAGAGTGAGAGAGCGATCAGGAGCAGGATGCAGAGAATTGCCAGCGTGGTGCGGGTCAGGTCGCGGTTGGTTTGGGTCATGGGGGCTCGATGAAATGCTTATGCTTGGGCCGGACATTGTAGTTCGGGTATTTTTGTATGCCTATGAGAAATACCTGCACCTCGTAAAATCCCGAGGTCACAGCGCGTCAAATAACGACGAATCTACATTCGGAGATATGTTTAATGGCGCGAAGGAGACGAAAATGAGCAAGAAGTCTGCAGAAGCAAAGCGTGTGGGCATCAAAAATGTTGGTAGGGAGATTGTCGCAGGCGAGGGCGCCGATGGGGTGAGCGCCAGCAGGAATATCTCGGGGAAGGACTATGCGCGCGAGATGAAAAAGCTTCACGTCGAGCTGGTGAAGCTTCAGCAGTGGGTCGTGCACAAGGGTCTCAAGGTCTGCATCGTCTTTGAGGGGCGCGACGGTGCGGGCAAGGGCGGCACCATCAAGGCAATTACCGAGCGCGTGAGCCCGCGGGTGTTTCGTGTCATTGCATTGCCCGCGCCGAGCGACCGAGAAAGATCGCAGATGTACGCACAGCGCTATCTGCCGCACCTGCCTGCGGCGGGCGAGGTCGTGATTTTCGACCGTAGCTGGTACAACCGGGCCGGCGTCGAGCGCGTGATGGGCTTCTGCACCGAAGAGGAAGCCACGGGTTTCCTCAACATGGTGCCGAAGTTTGAGCAGTTGATGGTCAAGTCCGGCATTATTTTGCTCAAATACTGGCTTGAGGTGAGCCCGGAAGAGCAGACGCGGCGGCTCACGGCGCGCATCCATGACGGACGCAAGACATGGAAGCTGACGCCGATGGATCTCAAGTCCTATGATCGCTGGGACGACTATACGAAGGCGCGCGATGAGATGTTTGCGGCGACCGATACGGAGACGGCGCCATGGTTTGTGGCACGCTCGGAGGACAAGAAGCGCGTGCGCCTGAACCTGATCAGCCACCTGCTGAAGCATATCCCTTACAAGAGCATCCCGGCCGAGAAGGTCGTACTGCGCAAGCGCAAGATTGGCCGCTACAAGGCCATCGACCGTCCATTTAAGTACGTCCCGGAACGTTTCTGATCGCAGCACAAAAAAGGATCAGTCGGTGCCGGCAAGCGTAATCGCATGAAAGGCGCTGTTTTTCCCCGACAGACTGCTTTTCCATGCTCATATATCTATACTGACTATCTTTCAGAGTGAAGCACCGGACAGACGATCCCGGGCGTCTGGGCGAACGTTTATCCCGGCGGGCTGATGTGCAACAGGAGGTTCAAATCGAGGCTGCACTGAATTCAGGGTCCTTGCGTTACGCTGACGAGGCGCTTGATCGTCGGCTTGTGTTCGAGACGCTGCTCTCTGACCTGTCTTCGCGTTTCATCAACCTGCGTCCTGAGGAGGTGGATGACGAGATCAAGGATGCGATGCGTCGCGTTTGTGAGCCTCTCGGTATCGACTCTGCGGTGCTTTGGCAATGGTCCGGGAAGGGTCGGGCCGTTATCGCACCCACCCACCTCTATCGTGCTCATGTGGATTTTCCGGCGCCCGAGTCGTTGCATGAGGATTTTTTCCCCTGGTGTCGCCAGCAAATGCTGGCCGGCCAGGTCGTTGCCGTTTCCTCGCTTGGGGAATTGCCGGCGGAGGCCGCCGTCGATCGGGAATCGGCACGTCTGGCAGGTATCAAGTCTGCGCTGACCCTTCCACTCTCCGTGGGCGGCGAACCACCCGTAGGCGCCCTTGGGTTCAATGCGATGCACTCAGAGCGCGGCTGGTCAGCGATAGAGATAAAACGGCTGCAACTGGTTGCACAGATTTTTACCAACGCGCTCGCCCGCAAACGTCGCGATCAAATTCTGCAAGAGAACAAGAATCGTCTGACCGCTGGAGCCGAACTCGCAGGTCTTGCTTTCTACGAGGTGGACTTCAGCAAAAATGTCATTTACTTCGACGAGAGTTTTCGCACGCTGTGCGGTGTTCCTCTTGAACTGGAACAGGCCATTGACGTCATCGAATTCTGGATGGCGCACCTGCATCCGGACGACCGCGAGCGCGTCCTGGACGTTCGCAAGCAATTGCACGACGGCAGGCTGGATCGTATGTCGATACAATATCGTTTTCTGCACCCGGAAAATCGGGAAATGTGGATTCAGCATCTGGTCGGTGTTGGCAAGCGTGACACCAGTGGGCGCGCGGTCAATACGCACAGTGTCCTCCGGGACGTGACGGAGCAAAAACGCGTAGAGAGTGAATTGCGTGACCTGAGCCACCGCCTGATTCGGGCTCAGGAGGATGAGCGCGCGCTGCTCGCCCGCGAATTGCACGATGACGTGACACAACGACTTGCCGTGCTGGCGATTGAGCTCGGGCGCGCTGAGCTTGCCGCGCCCGACGGGGCGAATGCAGCGCTGATGCAGACGGTTCGTGAGGGGCTGACGCGCCTCAGCGAGGATGTTCACGCTCTCGCCTACCAGTTGCATCCCTCCATCCTGCAGGAACTGGGGCTGGCCGAGGCGCTTCGGACGGAGTGCGAGCGGCGGATTCGTCAGGGTCGGATCAATCTGACGCTTGATCTTGATCCCTTGCCTGTGCTCGTCGGCAAGGATGCCGCGATCTGCCTGTTTCGTGTGGCGCAGGAGGCGCTAAACAATGTGGTTCACCACGCCAATGCCCGTGTTGCAAGTGTCACCCTGCGTAATATGGATGGCGGTTTGCTTCTCGCCGTTCGTGACGACGGTGATGGCTTCGATCAGTCGCTGGCAGCCGAGCGAATGCACCTCGGGTTGGCAAGCATGCGCGAACGTATTTCACTGGTGAACGGGACGCTTGATATTGAAAGTGTGCCCGGCGAGGGAAGCACCGTTATCGCCTGGGTTCCCGTTGAGGGCGAGGTGCGATGAGCATTCCGCTCCGTCCGCGCGTGCTTCTTGCCGACGACCACCTGCTGGTGGCCGAGGCACTGAAAAGCCTGCTTGCGCCCGGTTTTGATCTGGTCGGTGTGGTGGCCGACGGGCGCGCCTTGCTTGAGGCGGCCGGGAGGCTGCGGCCCGACGTGATCGTCGCCGACATCAGCATGCCGCAACTCAACGGCATCGACGCCCTGATCCAGTTAAGACAAGACGGCGATCCAGTTCCTGTCGTCTTTCTCACCATGCACCAGGACGCGAGCTTTGCGCGGCGCGCGTTCGAAGCCGGGGCGTCAGGCTTCGTGCTCAAACATTCAGCACCGGCCGAGTTGATATTGGCCATACACGCCGCCCTCGAAGGCAGAACCTACCTCTCGCCGCAACTCGCGGGCGAGGTCATGGCAATCATGAAGCAGGGTGCTGAAAAGGCCGCCGATCCGCTCGCTTCCCTCACGCTGCGCCAGCGGGAAGTCCTCCAACTCCTGGCCGAGGGGAATCTGGCGAAAGAGGTTGCCTACAAACTCTCAATCTCCGCCCGGACGGTGGAGTTCCACAAGTATCAGATGATGGAGGCCCTGGGCCTTCACACCAACACCGAACTCATCCACTTTGCCATAAAGCACGGCCTGGTTGAGCTCTGAAGCGACGCCACAAAGCCCACCCCGTAATATCCCGAGGTCACAATGCTTCGGATTGTGACTAATCTACGCTTGTGGGGGGCGGCAGGTGTGCTGTTGCGCTCTTGAAGCAACATATCACAGTGACGTCGTTACGATAGGCCCCTCCCCCTTCAAGGGGGAGGCTGGGAGGGGGATGGGGTAGGCAAGGTTATGCCCCCATCCCCACCCTGACCCTCCCCTGCGCGAAGCCCACCCGGAGGGGTGTGAAGGGGAGGGAGTGGCGTTTCCGGTTGGCGACTCAAGTTACAGGCATCGCAGCAAGCAGGGTTACGGCAAGGGAAGTGTCTGAAGCACCTACCGTTGGAGGGGATGGGGATGAGTATTCTTGACTGGTTCAAGAACCGGCCGGGACAGTACGATCAGGGTCGGGCCAGCGGCGAACTGGTTCAGTGGGCTGTCGACAAGGCGATTACGCTGGTCAACCCGCGGCTCAAGCTGCTGCCAAACCACGAGAAACGCCTCGCGCCTGCCGTCGGCACAACCATTGAATTCTTGCGTGCGCAAGTCTCGACGCTACCGGCAGTTCATGTGCTTTCGTCAAAAACCTGGTCTTCCGATCCGGCCTTGCGGGCTTTTTTTGTCGCACCCGCCGATATTTCCGCTGTGCTTGGCCGGTCGGACAATCTGCGCACCCTGTTCGACAAGTTTCCGGACCTTGACGAGGCTTATCTGGTTCTTGGCATGGCGTGCAACGTTCAGCGCGTGTTCGGTATGGCGCTGCACGGAGATACAGTGCAGCGCGACGTGGCCCAGGCAAGCGTTAGTTTTTCGGATCATCGTGCGCGTCTCTGTGACCGGGACGAGTCGCGGCTGCGTCGTATCGTGGGCGTCGAGGTTTTCGAACGTCTGGTAGCACAGGCTTTGTCGGAGATTGGCGCGGAGCGTGTAGAAAGGCAGGAACTGCAGACAAATCGTTCGCTGATCCGCACACGCTTACGCTTGCTCCAGCAATACGGACCGGGCCTTGGCGCGATGTTTGGCGCAGCGCCGGCGGCAAAAAGCGAACAGGCCGGCCTGGAGGCAGCACTGCTTGAGAACGAGCGGCAGCTGGAAGCAATCGGCGGCACCGAGTCGGCACTGGAAGCGGAGCTCGAATGCCTGAAGGCCGTACTCGCCAGCCCGGAGCGTTATCTGCATTTTGAACCACGGCGTTTAAGGCTCAACCCGATGAACATCGTGCTTGATGAAAGCAGTACCGAGAAAGCGGCCGAGGTGGATTTTGCGATGGTCGAACTGAGCGGTGCCACACCGGTCAGCCGGGCATTTATTCTGGCGCGCGCCGCACGGTCGGAAATGCCGCCGCCGCAAAAGATTGATTTTGATCATGCGGTGCGTTACCTCTGATATGCATAACGAAGGTCTTTGTCATAACTGATTTGCCAATAACAGGAGGAGATAAAAATGAGCGAAGTATCAAAAGATAGTGGTGTCCTGACGGTGCTTGCCCAACGGCTTGTCGAGCAGCGGCTTCCCAAGTTGCTGCTGCTGAAGGAACGGCTCGATCAGGGCGAAGTGCTGACTGATTATGACTTGCAGTTTCTCGAAGAAGCGCTTTCGGATGCGCAGGAAAACAGGGCGCTGGTTGATCGCAATCGCGACGTTCAGGACATCGCGGCACAGGTCATGCATCTGTACAAAGAGATCATGGACAAGGCAGTGCAAAACGAAACATCCGGCAAATCCTGAACGGATTGCCTTTGACCGGAAACCTGATGGCCGGCGCTGCTGGCTATACGTATTAACGCCAAAAGGAATCATGGATGAGCAGGAAACTGAAACTCGCAAGTCTTGCCGTAACCGTTGCCCTGATGGCTGCTTGTGCCGGTAGCGGAACGACGCCGGCAAGTTCCACCGGGGGGAATATCTCTGCAGCAGACTTCTCCGGTTTTCTTTCGGATTACTCGAAGCTGAAACCTGTCGATGGCGTTGACGGCTCCCTTCGCTATGTCGACGCTTCGATGAATCTGCGCCCGTACAAGAAGGTGATTATCGATCCGGTTCTGGTCTTCATGACGCACAATCCGGAGTATCACGGTCTGCAGCCAGATGCGCTGAAACGCATGAGTGATGCTTTGGAAACGGCCTTCCTGAGCGCGCTGGTCGATGGCTATCAGGTCGTGAAAACGCCGGGCCCCGATGTCATGCGCCTGCGCCTGGCGATTACCGGTGTGCAGGCGGCGAAACCGCCTCTTGGAGCATCCGATCTCATCCCGATCAAGGCGGTATTCAACGTTGCGCGCAGTGCCGCCGGCGACGCGCCGCAGGTCGCTGAAATTTCGGCCGAGATGGAACTGCTCGATCCGAATGGTCGGGTGATTGGCGCAGCAGTTGCCTCGCGCAAGGGCGACAAGGCTTTGGCGCAAGGCGCCAGCATCACCTGGCAGGATCTTCAGGCAAGTGCTAATTTCTGGGCCAAAAATCTCCGGAATTACCTTGACTACGCACGCGGTTATGCCAAAAACTAACCAATTTGCATCATTCGAATTGTCCCGTTTTTTACCCTCAGAAAGAAAGTGAAAACAATGAATAAAATTTCGATGATCCTTGCCGCGAGCATTCTGGCTGCTCCCCTCGTTGCCCAGGCACAGAATCAGCCGCAGGCGCTTGTCATGGTTGAAAAAACAGCAGGCGCCGGTGCCGTCACCGAGGCCGTGCAGTTGCAGGGCAAGGTCAAATCCGTCGACAAGAAAGCCCGCGCGGTCGTTGTCGTCGGCCCGAACGGCAACGAAATACTCTTCAACCTGAGCG
>JBIJCY010000007.1:0-27139 GCA_044344385.1 Rhodocyclaceae bacterium
ACCGCGTCGTCGGCGGACTGACAGAACACCCCGCGCGGAACGACAACGCCGAATTTCTTCAGGAGTTCCTTACCCTGATATTCGTGAATTTTCATGCGCTTTCCTTGCTTGAGTTGAAGTTGCGAGCTAAAGGCAGACAGCGGTGAAGCATTGCTTTCCTACCCGGTTTTTAGGCTGCGATACCAGCGCGGATAATAGCGCTGCACCACGTCCGAATGCGAATCCAGCGCGTGACACTTGTCGAGCTGATAGGGCTTGTGCCCGCTATCCTCGTTATCAAGCACATCGCTGGCAAAAGTTTGCAGTGCGGCGGTCGGCAGGGACATCAACATCTCGGTGATGTGCGAGCAACCGCGCGTCGCCCCGAACAGCTCCTTGACGGCCTTGCGGAAACCTTGGAAAAGATTCAGTCCAATCAGTTTCGAATAATCAGGCGTAACGCGATCACAGGAGCCCTCGTAAGGCATCGCATCAGCAGAGGCCGCCGCGTCGACAATATTCATTTTGTGGTCGATGGTCGCCCGCACCCACATGTCGTGCACAGCTTCACCACGAGCAACCGTCTTCGATGAAAGATGGTACTCATGATCCTTGGTATCAACCAGATGCGCCTCGATATCCCAGAGGCCGTCCAAGCGCTTGAAGCCTTCAAGTTGGACGCTGCGAACATGCATACGAGTGCGTTCGGCGGAGGGAAGGGGCAACGGCATTAATGATCCTGAGGGGGAGCGCGAGCTTGTATTGGATTCGACCGGAGCAGCGAATACTAGCACAAAAAACCCGGGAATTCTCTTAAAAATACATAATTATGTATTTTTATAGCCGAAACAAGGCGGCAGAAAGCACTCAACCCACCTGCAAGCCGTACTTGCGAATTTTGTCATGCAGGGTTGTCTTGGCGATTTTCAATGCCTCACTGGTTCTTGCCAGACTCCCGTGATTGCGCTGCAGCTCTGCGGCGATCAGCGCCCGCTCAAAACCATCCACCGCTTCGGCCAGCGGCAAGCCACCGGCTGCGACGGATGGCGACCCGGTCGCCTTGTGCAGGCCGAGCACGTAGCAATCGGCCGCATTGCGCAACTCGCGAACATTGCCCGGCCACGACTGTGCCATCAGATCGCGTAGCAGTTCAGAGGGTATCTGCGGCACCGGGCGATCATGCCGCTTGGCGGCCAGCAGAACAAAATGTTCAAACAGCATCGGAATATCTTCACGTCGCTCGCGCAGCGGCGGCAAATCAATGGTTGCCACGTTCAGGCGGTAATAGAGATCGGCGCGGAATTTATCGCTCTGCGCAAGTTGCGCCAGATCGTCCTTGGTCGCCGCGATCACACGACAAGCGACCGGTATCAGCTGATTCGAACCAAGACGTTCCAGTTCTCGCTCCTGCAGTACGCGCAGCAACTTGATCTGCATCAGCATCGGCATGCTTTCGACTTCGTCGAGGAAAAAACTGCCCTTGCCGGCGTATTCAATCTTGCCGATACGCCGCTTCTGTGCACCGGTAAAAGCGCCCGCCTCATGCCCGAACAGCTCACTGTCTAACAAGGTATCCGGAATCCCGCCGCAATTAAGTGCGACAAAATTCTCGCTGCGCCGCGCACTATGCTCATGCAGACAGCGGGCAACTAGTTCTTTCCCGGTGCCGGTCTCGCCGCGGATCAGCACATCAACCGAGGTGCCGGCGATATCAAGAACACGCCGACGGATCGCCTCGATTTGAGGCGAACGGCCGATCATCGTGCTCTCGATGCCCTCACGATGTTCCAGCCTGCGGCGCAGGGTTTCGACCTCCAATGTAAGCGCACGCTTCTCCATCGCGCGCCCAACCACCTCGACCAGAAGCTCGGAGGAAAAAGGCTTCGGGATAAAGTCGTAAGCCCCGCTACGCATCACCTCGACGGCCAGCGTCACATCGCCATGTCCGGTAATCATGATCACCGGCAAGGCCGCATCACGCTCATGAATCCAGCGTAAAAACTCCAGTCCATCCATCCCCGGCAAGCGCATGTCGGTGATCACCACGCCCGGCGCCTCAGCCGCTATCCGCCGTTTCGCCTCTTCAGCCGAAGCAACGCACTCGACCGCGATATCGGCAAGCTGCATCGCCTGCTCACAACCGAGTCGCACGTTGGGGTCATCTTCGACAATCAACACCTTCAAGGTCATGTTCATTTCTTTTCCTCAGCACTGCCCGGCAAATCGATCACAAATACCGCACCACCACCGTCACTGGCAGTATCGGATGCGGCGGATAACTCGCCGCCAAATTCGCGAACGATATCCTGCGAAATCGCCAGACCAAGACCAAGCCCCTCGCCCGCTGGTTTGGTCGTAAAAAAAGGTTCGAACAAGCGCTGCCTCTGTTCCTCACTGAAACCTGGTCCGCTGTCCGCAACCCGGATCGACACACGTCCGTTCGTCAAAACCTCGGCATCAATATCAAGCACGCGCAGTCGCGAATCATGCATGGCATCGGCTGCATTGCTGACAAGATTGACCAATACCTGCTGCAAACGATTTTGATCACAACGGGCGATGACATCTCCCACGTTGCACCCGTTACGCACCTCAATGCGGTCGCGACGCAAGCGCTGATCAAGCAAAAAAAGCGCACTGGCGACCACTTGCCCGACATCCACCGGCTCACTGCGCGCCGGCGATTTCCGGGCAAAAGTTTTTAGCGGCTCGATAATTCCACCCATCTGATCGACCAGCTTGCCGATGATTTCCAGATTCGCTTGCGCCGTATCCACCTTGCCGCGCCGCAGAAATTCGGCAGCATTGCCGGACAGCGTGCGCAGCGCGCCAAGTGGCTGCGTCAGCTCATGTGTGATCCCGGTTGCCAACTGTCCGAGCACCGCCAGTTTTGCCGCCTGCACCAGTTCGTCCTGCGCCGAACGCAATGTTTGCTCAGCACGCTTGCGTTCGCCGACTTCGGACTCCAGACGGGTAACCACATCGGAAAGATCCGCCGTGCGTTCAGCGACATTGCGCTCAAGCGCCTGATTGGCTTGCTCGAGAAGTGCCTGTGCTTCAAGACGGGTTTTCAGCGCACGCCGGCGCTGTTTCACGTAAAGCATGCCAAGCAGCAGACAGGCCGTCGCAACCGCAGCCAAAGCAGCGTGCGTGAAGGCCTGCACAACGACCGGCCGCAAATTGGAAAAAACCAGAAGCCGCCACGCCGTTTCCGGAAGGTGCCGGCTCAACGCAAGGAAATCACGGCTGCCGTTGGCGATGTTTTTCGGCAAGGCACTGGCCCCGGCGAAGCTGACCAATGAGCCATCACTTGCCGCATCCACGTCAATATCCAGCGACGATGTACCAAACACCTGGACATCAAACTGCTCACGCCGGATATCAGCCATCACTTCACCCGAGAGCGGCTTCAAGGTCATGTATTTCCACTGGGCAGGGGAAGAGACGAGCACCACGCCGTTGCCATCGGCGAGCAGTGCCGGCGCATCCTGCGCCAGCCAGCGCCGTTCAAGCCCGGCGATACTGCTCTTCACCACGGCGACACCAATCACCCGCCAATCTTGCCGCTCATCGCGAATCGGATGCGCAAAAAAATAGCCTGGCTCGTTGCGTATCGAATCATGCGCATACTGTCGATAAGGCGTACCGATCGAAGCAGCACGGAAGAACGGCCGATAGGAAAAATCAGCGCCCAGTACATTGTCGGTATAGATCCAGTCACTCGACGCAACGACCGTACCGCGCATATCAAGGACAAAAACCGACAGCCCGTCGATGTGCGCGTTCAGCTTCTCCAGATACCGGTTGGCCGCCAGTTGACGCGCAGAACGATCGGCCGACGAGGCATGCAGCAGGTTGATGACCTCAGGACTGAGACCGACCGCACTGGGAATGTACCAATGCCGCGTCACTTCGCTATCGATAGCGGCTGCCAGCAAATCAAGCTGATGGCTGGCGTCAACACGCAGGTTGCGCAGCCCCGCTCGCTCTGAAACCCGATACGCCGCGAAACCAACGGCAACGAGCAAAATCAGTAGCAGAAGCGTACGCAGCGCCCTCTGCCGATGGAATCGGCGGGATGACGGCGGCAGAGCGGAGTCAGTCATCATAGACATGAAGGATCGGGATACGCCCATTGTACGGCGCTCCGGCTTTTTACTTATCGGTAAAAAGCGTCAGCGAATGAAAGTCGGATTGATCAGATTTTCGAGCGTAAATACCTCATCCCATTTTTCCTGCGTGAGCAGCTTCTGCTCCTGCACCACAATCTGGTAAATCGACTTGCCCTGCAGGTAACCTTCGCGGGCAATCTCCGCGCACTGCTTGTAGCCAAGAATAGGATTGAGCTGCGTGACAATACCCAGACTGTTCAACACCATGGCCCGCGTGTGCTCGGCATTGGCTGTAATGCCGACAACGCATTTCTCGCGCAGCGCAATGACTGCGTTTTCCATTGTCTTGATCGACGTAAACAGCGCAAAGCCAAGTACCGGCTCCATCACGTTTAGCTGCAATTGCCCTGCAGAAGCGGCCAGCGTTACCGTCAGATCGGCGCCGATGACAAAGAAAGCCGCCTGATTGACCACCTCGGGAATCACCGGATTGACCTTGCCCGGCATGATTGACGAACCCGGCTGCAACTGCGGCAAATTGATCTCATTGAAACCGGTACGCGGGCCGGAAGCAAGCAGGCGCAGATCGTTGCAGATCTTCGAGAGCTTCACCGCAGTGCGTTTCAGCACGCCGGAAAGCTGCACGTAGGCACCGGCATCCGACGTCGCTTCGACGAGATCATGCGCCAGCTTGAGTTCAATACCGGTGACCTGACAGAGGTGCCTGACCACCAGCGCCGGGTAGCCGGCCGGTGCGTTCACCGAAGTACCAATGGCTGTTGCACCCATATTCACTTCGGCAAGCAATCGCTTGGCTTCCTCGATGCGTGCAAGTTCCTCATCAAGATTGGTGGCAAAGCCCTGAAACTCGACACCCATCGACATCGGCACCGCATCCTGCAAATGCGTGCGCCCCATTTTCAACACCCCGGAGAATTCTTTCCCTTTGTCAGCAAAAGCGTCGCGCAGCGCAGCCAGCGCGACGCTGTAACTCGTCATGCGATTGATCAGCGCAATACGAAACGCGGTCGGATAGGCATCATTAGTCGATTGCGAACAATTGACGTGATCATTCGGGCTGATGTGCTGGTAGTCGCCCTTGCGGTAGCCAAGCGATTCGAGCGCAATATTGGCGATGACTTCATTCGCATTCATGTTGGTCGACGTACCCGCGCCGCCCTGAATCATGTCGGAAGGGAATTGATCAAGAAATTCGCCGGCAATGATCCGGTCGCAGGCCAGAATTACCGCCCCGGCGACGCCGGGATCAAGAACACCCAGATCGCGGTTAGCCATCGCTGCGGCCTTTTTTACGTAGCCGAAGGCCTGTATGAAGAACGGCTCAAGTGAAATCGGCAGACCGGTAATCTTGAAATTCTCGATGCCACGCAGCGTCTGTACGCCGTAATAAACGTTGTCCGGAATCTCGCGTTCGCCGAGAAAGTCTTTTTCGATGCGGTACGACATTGCTGTTACTCCTGAATGAATGCACTGCTAAGGCCCTGACGGAATCCGGTCAATTCGATGCGCAAGACAAAACCCTCCCCTGACAACACCGTCGTCATATTAAAAACACAAAGGGGTGGGTAAAAGCGGCCAGCGCGCCTGGCCGCCGGCGATTTCAGTGGTGCAGTATCTTCGCCAGAAACTGCTGCGCACGCTCCGAGCGGGCGTGCTCAAAAAACGCTTCCTTGCTGGCGTCTTCCACGATCTTGCCCTGATCCATGAAAATAACCCGGTTGGCGACGCGCTTGGCAAAGCCCATCTCATGCGTGACGCACATCATGGTCATGCCTTCCTGTGCCAGCTCGGTCATCACATCGAGCACCTCATTAACCATCTCGGGATCGAGCGCCGAAGTCGGCTCGTCAAAGAGCATGCATATCGGATCCATGGCCAGCGCCCGGGCAATCGCCACGCGTTGTTGCTGACCACCGGAAAGCTGCCCGGGAAACTTCTCGGCCTGGACGCGCAGACCGACACGGTCAAGCAGCTTGATGCCTTTCTCCTTCGCCTCATCGACACCGCGCCCCAGCACCTTGACCTGAGCAACACTCAGATTCTCGATAATCGACATATGCGGAAAGAGCTCAAAATTCTGGAAAACCATCCCAACGCGCGAACGCAACTTGGAGAGATTGGTCGCTGGATCACCAACAGAAATACCATCGACGATGATCTCGCCACTCTGAAACGGCTCAAGACCATTGACACACTTGATCAGCGTCGATTTGCCCGAGCCCGAGGGGCCACAAACAACAATTACCTCACCTTTACTCACGCTTGTGGTGCAATCGGTAAGCACCTGAAAAGTACCGTAATGCTTGCTGACATTTTTGATTGAAATCATCTTCAGTCTCCTGGAGTCAATGGTTCAAGCGGCATCAAGCCGTCTTGAGTTTTTTCTGGTAATAGCGCACGAGCTGCGAGGCGGCAAAGCAGATCACGAAATAGACTGCACCGGCGAACAGCAGCAGTTCAACCAGCCGCCCGTCGCGGTCGCCAACCTTGTAAGCGGCGCCGAAGAAATCAGCCAGTGCCGACACATACACCAGCGAGGTATCCTGAAACAGGATGATGCCCTGCGTCAGCAGCAAGGGCACCATGTTACGGAAGGCCTGCGGCAGGACCACCAGCCGCATCGATTGCCCGTAGGTCATGCCAAGCGCACTGGCCGCAGCCATCTGCCCTTTCGATACCGACTGAATACCGGCACGGATGATTTCCGAGTAGTAAGCCGCTTCGAACAGTGCAAATCCGGCAATCGCCGAACCGAGACGCATGTCGCTGCCACGCGGAAAACCGAGCATGCTCTCAAGCAGATGCGGAATGATCAGGAAGAACCACAGCAACACCATGACCAGCGGCACGGCGCGAAAGAGGTTCACGTAACCAGCGGCAAACCACGACAAAACAGGGAAGGACGACAAACGCATCATCGCCAGAATTGTGCCCCAGACGATGCCGAAGACAACGGCGATGAATGTGATTTCCAGCGAAACCTGCATGCCCTTCCAGAGATAGGGCAACGCACCGGGGATAGAGGACCAGTCAAATTCATACATATCATTTACCTCCGATATAACCGGGAACCCGTACCTTCACCTCAAGCCATCGCATACCGAACATCACCACCACATTGATGATCAGATAAGCCACCGTCACGGCGATGAAGGACTCATAAGGCTGCGCTGTGTAATCGACCAGCTGGCGCCCCTGCGCGGCGAGTTCAAGCAGTCCGATCGTTGAGCACACAGCGGAATTCTTGAAAATATTCAGAAACTCGGAGGTCAGCGGCGGCAGGATCAGACGCGAAGCCATCGGCAACATGACAAAACGGTAGGTTTGCGCGAGCGTGAAGCCCATCGCCAGACCGGCATTTTTCTGTCCGGGCGGCAGTGAGTTGATGCCCGAGCGCACCTGCTCGGCAACACGGGCACTGGTGAACAAACCGAGGCAGAGCATTGACGCAAGAAACTGCTGGACAAGCGGATTGCTCTGTTTGTAGGCCGTGCCGATACTCTGCGGGACCAGCTCCGGCAAAACGAAATACCAAAGAAACAACTGCACCAACAGTGGAATGTTACGAAAAACCTCAACGTAAGCCGTGGCAAACCCGGACAGCCATTTATTCGGAACGGTGCGCAAAACACCAACCACCGCCCCCAGCACCAACGCGATCAGCCACGCCGAAAGCGACAACGCTATCGTCATCTTGAAACCATAGAGCATCCAGTCGAGATAGTTATCCCCACCCGTGCCCGTCGGCTGCAGGAACACATTCCATTGCCAGTTGTAATTCATTGAATTCTCCCGCGTTGCAAGACAAGGAAAAAAGCCTCACCACCAAGGCTTCGTGCTGCCCCCGAGGGGATTTCCTGCGGGGCACCTTGGTGGTTCACTCTTTTAATCAGCTGATTACTCGAAAGCCTTGTCGTTAGGTGCCTTGTACAGCGCCTTCATGGCATCGGAGAGCGGGAAGCCGAGGTTCAGGCCCTTCGGCGGGATCGGTTGCTGGAACCACTTGTTGTAGATTTTCTCGGCATCACCCGAGGTCATCGCTTTTGCCAGAGCGCCATCGACCAGCGCCTTGAACGCCGGATCGTCTTTACGCAGCATGCAGCCGTAAGCCTCATAAGACTGCGGCGTACCGACCACAACCCAGTCCTTGGCGTTCTTGGCCTTGGCCATTTCACCGAAGAGCAGCGCATCGTCCATCATGAAGCCGACGGCACGGCCTGTCTCCAGCGTCAGGAAGGCTTCACCGTGATCCTTGGCGCTGATGATGTTCATGCCCATCTTTTTGTCTTCGTTCATCTTGCGGATAAGACGCTCGGAGGTTGTACCGGCGGTCGTCACTGCGTTTTTGCCGGCAAGATCCGGGAAATCCTTGATGCCAGCGTCTTTCTTGGTCATCAGGCGGGTACCGATGATGAAGATGGTATTGGAAAAGCCGACCTGCTTCTGGCGCTCGGTATTATTGGTCGTCGAGCCGCACTCAAAATCGACCGTACCGTTCTGCACCAGCGTGATACGGTTGGACGAAGTGACCGGCATAAGCTTGATATCCAGCTTGGCGAGCTTCAGGTCGGCCTTGATGGCGTCAACGACCTTGAGCATCAGTTCCTGTGAGTAACCAATGACCTGCTGCTTGTCGTCGTAATAGGAGAAGGGAATCGAAGATTCGCGATGACCGAGGGTAATGGTGCCGGTCTCCTTGACTTTTTTCAGTGTGCCGGTCAACTCCTGGGCAAACGCCGGAGCGGAAAACAGCGTGGTCGCGAGGACGGCAGCACCTGCGAAACGGGCGGTAAGTTTGATCATTTTGTCTCCTTCATTGTCGTCAATAGGATAGGTCAGCGAGCCAAGCCCGGACTCGATCTTCAACGCACAAGGCATGCCAGCGGGCAATTCCAAGACAACACCATGTTTCATAACGGATTATGGAATAAGGAATAGCGACAAGCATTCGAAAACCCGAACGCGAAGTCGATTTGTCGTTCGATTTTCCGAACGATTGCCATTCAAAAGCACGGAAAACCGCCTCTGCTCACCCGCCACACACTACAATCTGGCCAACTTCCTGCCGGCCTTATCGAGATGAAAAACGAACCTGTCCGCTACACCATCTGCCCAGCAAATCCTGGGGCGCATCTTTTCGAAGTCAGCTGTTCCGTTAGCCGCCCGGCCCGCGGCGGCCAGCGCTTCGCATTGCCGGCCTGGATACCTGGCAGTTACCTGATTCGTGATTTTGCACGGCACATCGTATCGATCCGTGCCGAATCCGCTGGCAAACCGGTGCACCTCGACAAGATCGACAAGCACACCTGGCAAGCCGCGCCAACAAAAAACGCCTCCCCTCTCACGGTTATCTGCGAAATCTACGCCTGGGACCTGTCGGTACGCGGCGCCCACCTTGACGCGACGCACGCCTTCTTCAACGGCACCAGTGTTTTTCTCCGGCCGCTCGGCCATGAAGAAGCCCCCTGCCTGCTCGACATTCGGCCGCCACACGGCAAGACCTACGCCGACTGGAAAATTGCCACGGCACTTGAGCCGGCGCGTGGCGAAAAAGGAGCTGCCAAACGCCATGGCTTCGGCCTCTACCGCGCCGCCAACTACGATGAACTGATCGACCACCCTGTCGAAATGGGCAGCTTCACGCTGGCGACCTTCAAAGCCTGCGGCGTGCCGCACGAAATCGCCATCACGGGCCGCCATGATTGCGATCTTGAACGGCTGACGACAGACCTCAAACGCATCTGCGAATGGCAGATCCGCTTTTTTGGCGAACCGGCACCGATGGCGCGCTACGTTTTTCTCGTCACGGCAGTCGGCGACGGCTACGGCGGCCTTGAGCATCGCGCATCGACCGCACTGCTCTGCTCACGCAACGACCTGCCAGCGCCTGGCATGAACGGCATGACCGAGGGCTATCGCACCTTCCTTGGCCTGAGCAGCCACGAGTATTTCCACACCTGGAACGTCAAGCGCATCAAGCCTGTAAATTTCGTGCCTTACGATCTCGATCGCGAAAACCACACCACCCTGCTCTGGGCCTTTGAAGGATTCACCTCCTATTACGACGACCTCGCGCTTCTGCGCTGCGGCGCCATCGAGACCAAGGACTGGCTGGAACTCACCGCCAAGACAATCAGTGCAGTTCAGCGCAATCCGGGCCGCCTGCGGCAAACGCTTGCCGAGTCGAGCTTCGACGCGTGGAGCAAATATTACCGGCCGGACGAAAACACGCCGAATGCCGTCGTCAGCTACTACGCCAAGGGAGCGCTGGTGGCGCTCGCTCTTGATCTGACACTGCGCGCCGGCAGCAAGGGCCGTTGCTCGCTCGATGATGTGATGCGCCTGCTTTGGCAGCGTCACGGACAAACCGGTATCGGGGTGAACGACGAGGATATACGGCTGATTGCCGAAGCGCTCTCCGGACTAAATTTACAGCATTTTTTCGCGAATGCCGTACAGGGAACAGGCGAACTACCACTCGCCAAACTGCTCAATACCTGCGGAGTACAACTGTCCTGGAAAAAAGAAAAAACACCTTCCCTTGGCATCAAGACGGTTACCGAAGGCGACAACGTCAAACTCGCCAACGTTTTCGATGGTGGCCCGGCACAGGCTGCCGGGCTGTCCGGCGGCGACATCCTGCTGGCGTTCGATGGGCTGCGCATCACGGCAGGCAAACTTGAGCCCATGCTGGCGCGCCGCCAGGCCGGTCAAACGGTAAGGCTGCACGCATTCCGCCGCGATGAGTTGCTGGAATTCAAGCTGCACCTTGCGCCACCAGCGGCCGATGACTGTCAGTTGGCACTTTCTCCGCGCGCCAACGCACTGCGCCGCAAGTGGCTTGGCGTATGATCACAGAATACTTGAAAGACACGACAGTTCTGGTTAGGCTAGTGTGAGCAACCGGAATGATGGGCAGATACGATACAAAACGACGGTCAGGGAGAACGCAATGCGCAAATTCGGAATTCAATCAAGCGTGCTAGCCACGGCAATGTTTTTCATTCTCGCACCGACCGCTGAAGCGGAAAAAGCCAGCGGCGCCACGGTCAGCACAACGGCCGTTGCTGGCGCTGCACCGGCCAGTCCCGCCACAGCAAAACCTTCGGCTACTGAAGATCAGAACCGGCTGACGAAGGAAGCATCAGAGAAGTTGCTTGCTGAAAAGATAAAGGCCGAAGAAGAAATTTCCCGACAAGAAAAACTGGCGGCGGAAGAGAAGGCCCAGCAGGAAAAACTAGAGCGCAAGGAAAAAGCGCGCCTAGCCAAGGAACAACAAATCCAGGACAAGAAAGATCGAGAACGCCTGTGCGTCATCACACCGGTCATGTCCGACGCACAAATCGCCAAATGCCGCTAAGTGAGGCGTTAAAGCCCTATCCGTTGCTGTCGCCCCGGCTTTGACGCACCTCCAGCACTTCCTTGCTGCGGCTCCAGAAATCCAGCGGCGAACGAGCTGGTTTCGGGAAGAGTTGGTCATGGAAGTTGGATAGCGCAAATATCTCTTTCATCACCTCTTCCGGGAAGCCTTGCTGGCGCCTTTCGTCGACCACCATCAGATCGGTGAAGCAGCTATCCATGGATTCTGACGAATTCCACCGTGCGACGATGCTGTCCAGAACATGTGGATATTTTTCGGCAGTGACTTTCGGGAACAACTCGGGGCGCTTACCAAGCAATGCGAGCAGCGTAGATTTAGTATCGTGCATGATCGGGGGTCTCCAAAAGGTTGCCTGGACCGGCTTGTGCTACCGGATTTCAGATCAGCGCCGACGTCGCTGACAGCACTTTGGTAGCATACGTCAACCTCGGCAGAATGTCATTGCCGTTACCCGACATCTCACTGCAACGCACGTACAGCCCGCCATAGCAGCGCACCAAGCAGGCCTGCCGACAACATCAGACTGAGCAGCGATGCGATCCAGAAACCGGCGACCCCCATCGGCTGCGCGGCATGAAATGCCAGCCACCAGCCACCAAACAACCCGACGCCCCAAAAGCAGCCGATATGCACCAGCATCGGTGCGAAAGTAATCTTGTAGCCACGCAGCGAATAGGCGGCAACCGTCTGCACTGCGTCAAATACCTGATAGATCGCCACGTAGCCGATCAAGGCGAGCGACACAGTCTGCACGGCAACGTCTCCGGTGTAGGCCTCGACCAGCAGCTTGGCAACCAGCCACAAAACCAGGCCAAGGAGCGAAGACAAGCAGCCGGCGAGCAACAGCCCGGCGCCAATCGAGGCGCGCGCCCGCAACCAGTCGCGCGCGCCGGCCGCCTGCCCCACCTGCGAAAGCGTCGCGATCGCCAGCGCCAGCGGCAACATGTAACAAAGCGCGGCCAGATTGGCGACGATACGGTGGCCGGCGACGACCGTCGCGCCAAGTTGTGCGACAAAAAGCGCAATCAACGTAAATGAAGATATCTCGACAAAATTGGAAAATCCCATCGGCAGGCCAAGCCGCAGCAAGTCGCGCAAGGGCTTCAAACGAGGCATCTGCCACGCACTGACCAGATGCAAAGAGCCCAATGCGCTATTGAACACCATGTATCCGGCACCGCAGAACAGCGTAAACCAGCCTACCGTGGCGTTCGAAATGCCACAACCGAGCACGCCCAGCGCCGCCCCGCCCCAACTGCCGGTCACCAGCGCCCACGCCAGAACAGCATGCAGCAGCGTACCGCCAAGACTGATCAGCATCAGCGGGCGCGGTCGTCCAAGTGCGTTGCAAAACGAATAAAACGTCCGGTAGAGCAAAGTAGCCGGCATCCCCCAGGCCAGCATCGAGAGATAGCCGCGCGCCTTCGCCTCGACCCCCGGTTCAATGTGCGACAAAGCGAACAGGGGATCGGGGTTGAGCAGAAAAATTACGCCGGGTATTGCCAACAGTATGCCCAGCCAGAAAGCCTGCTGCAGTGCGCCGGCAATCTCGCTATCGCGCTTTGCACCTTTCAGATGCGACACCGTCGGCGCCACCGCCTGCAGAATGCCGACGAGGGCAAACACCACCGAAATGTAGATGCCGCCGCCCACCGCCACCGCCGCCAGATCCTCGGTGCCATAATGACCGAGCAAGGCCGTGTCGATCACCATCATACCCATCGAGGCAAGTTGGGCAATCAGCATCGGCGTAGCGTGCGAGAGGATCAGACGGGATTGGCGGAGGAGCATCAGAAAACCGGAACGGAAGAAAAAGAGCGGAGCGGACGCACAGGCTATCCGATTTGTCCCGTACCCGGTATGGGCAATGCAAACTTTAGCGGCGCACACATCTTTTGACGTCGATCATGGAAACATTCCCCTGTGCAAAGTAGGGTCACACTTTCGACATTTCCGGCAATGAAGACAAAGACAATGGCAAACGAGAAAACCTTAACTGCATACGAGGCCATTGAAACAGCCAGTCGCGACGAAATCGGCGAGTTGCAACTAAAACGCCTGCGCTGGTCGCTGCAACACGCCTACGACAACGTCGCACACTACCGGAAAAAATTTGATCACCACGGCGTGCACCCGGAGGATCTGAAAAGCCTCGACGACCTGAAAAACTTCCCCTTCACCACCAAGCAGGATCTGCGCGATAACTACCCCTTCTCGATGTTTGCCGTCCCGCGCGAAGAGGTGGTGCGTATCCATGCCTCCTCCGGCACCACCGGCAAGCCGACCGTCGTCGGCTACACGCAAAACGATATCGATATGTGGGCGACGCTGATGGCCCGCTCTATCCATGCCGCGGGCGGGCGGCGCGGCGACATCGCGCACGTGGGCTACGGCTACGGCCTGTTCACCGGTGGCCTCGGCGCCCACTATGGCGCCGAACGTCTCGGTTGCACGGTGATCCCAATGTCCGGCGGGCAGACGGAAAAGCAGGTCCAGCTGATCATGGATTTCCAACCGGACATCATCATGGTCACTCCGTCGTACATGCTCAACATCGCCGACGAATTCCGCCGCCAGGGCATCGATCCGGCGTCGACTGGATTGCGCATCGGCCTGTTTGGCGCAGAGCCATGGACCGACCAGATGCGCCTGGAAATCGAACACACCTTCGGCATCGATGCGATTGACGTCTATGGCCTTTCCGAAGTCATCGGTCCCGGCGTCGCCTGCGAATGCGTCGAGAGCAAGGACGGCCCGGTGCTTTGGGAAGATCACTTTTACCCGGAAATCATCGACCCCAACACCGGCGAAGTACTGCCCGACGGCAGCCAGGGCGAACTGGTATTCACTTCGCTCACCAAGGAGGCCTTGCCGGTCATCCGCTATCGCACACGCGACCTCACCCGCCTTCTGCCACCTACCTCACGCTCGATGCGTCGCATGGGCAAGATCACAGGCCGTTCCGACGACATGCTGATCATCCGTGGCGTTAACGTATTCCCGTCGCAGATCGAGGAGTTAATCCTCAAGCAACCGAAACTGTCGCCGCACTACCTGATCGACGTCTGGCGCGACGGCCATCTCGACGCCGTTGCCGTCAACGTCGAACTGAAGGCGGAACACCGCTTTTCCTCAGCAGCAGAAAAAGAATATGTAGCGCACGACCTGCAGCACCACATCAAATCCTACGTCGGCGTCTCGACACAGGTACGCTTCGTCGAGATCGGTGGCATCGAGCGCTCAGTGGGCAAGGCGCGTCGAGTAATCGACAAGCGTCCACGCTAAGCATCATCGCCACGCATGCAGTATCATTGGCCGTGGCCATGCCACAGCCATTTTCATTATCGGCTACTGCCCATGCAAGCATCGCCCAAGTTTTCTGCTGACATCATCATCCCGCCAAAGCGTAGCGGGGCGACTATATTCACCTCTGGAGAAGCGGTCGTCGCCATCGGCGCCTCCACGGGCGGCACACAGGCACTGGAAGTAGTGCTCAAGGCACTACCACCCGAGGTAGCGGGCATCGTGATCGTTCAACACATGCCCGAAAAGTTCACCACCACCTTTGCCGACCGCTTGAACAGCACCTGCCGCATCGAAGTACGCGAGGCAAAGAATGGCGACCGTGTAAAACCAGGACTTGCATTGCTCGCACCGGGCGGAAAACACTTGCTGCTGAAACGCAACGGGGGCGGCTATTGTGTTGAAATAGTCGACGGCCCACCGGTCAGTCGGCACCGCCCTTCGGTCGACGTTCTCTTCCGCTCGGCGGCGCAATCGGCCGGCCCGAACGCTACCGGAATTATCATGACCGGCATGGGTGACGATGGGGCAATCGGCCTCCGGGAAATGTTCGATGCGGGCGCTCAGACGGTGGCGCAGGACGAAAGCTCTTGCGTGGTTTTCGGCATGCCAAAGGTTGCCATCGAACTGGGCGGAGTTAAGGTCGTTCTGCCACTGACCCGCATTCACGAAGCCATCGTTGCCGCACGGCTACGCCAAAGTTGATAAAAAAACTGCTACTGGCCACCCTTGCCATGCTCATGGTGCTCACCCTGCTGGCCGGCTGCGCCACGTCGCAACCTGGAGCTGACAAAATATCATGGGCGCAACTTGGCCCGAATAGCCAAACATCGCTGCGTACCATCGTCCCCGGCGAAGCCCCTTGCCCTGACGCGCAGATCGACGGCACGCCAACTGCAATGGCACGGCGTGCCAACGCCAACCCTCAGGCAGACGCTCAGGAAAACAGTGCATTCAGCCCGGTATTCGAGGTCTCATCCTGCGAACTGGCCGTTCCGCCGACGGCCCGTAGCGCAGTCGTAGACGGCCGCTATATCCCGCTACCCAGGATCACCACACGACGCATTGTTGTACTCGGCGATACCGGCTGCCGCATCAAGGTACCGGCAGAAGGCAAGGCCGATCCGATTCAGGACTGTGCCAACCCTGACGCGTGGCCGTGGCAGAAAATCGCCACAGCAGCAGCGCGCACGCAACCCGATCTGGTCATTCACGTCGGCGACTATCACTACCGTGAATATTGCGACGACCCCGAGCGCTGTGCACCACTCATCAAAAATGGCTTGGTCGTAAGCTATGGTTGGGCAGGCTGGAATACCGACTTCTTTACGCCGGCTGCACCCCTGCTGAGCGCCGCGCCATGGGTTTTTGTGCGCGGCAATCATGAAAACTGCGACCGTGCCGGCGAAGGCTGGATGCGCTTCCTCTCGCCCCTGCCATACCAGGCGTGCAGCAACCAACGCTACAAATCAGCCAGCCGCTCGGTGCTGACCAACAACTTCACCGCCGACGCCTATCGTATTGATCTGGACAGCGAGCTTGGACTGATCATCGCCGACAACTCGGGGCACGAGGACTACCGCCCGGCCACCGAAACGCCGCAGGATATCGAGTTATTCAAGCGCACCCTCTCCGTTTTGCACGCCGCACCCGACAAACAAAAGCTGTGGTTCTTCTCGCACCGGCCAATCTGGTACGACCTGCTCAATGCCGCATCGCAACCCAACGCGCTACAGACGGTCCTGCACAACACCTTGCCGGCCAACGTACAGATCGCTTTTGCCGGCCACCAGCACGCCTTTGAAACGATCAATTTCGCCTCTGACGCCGATGGCAAGCACTATCCCGCCGGCCGGCCGGCGCAGGTCATCGTAGGCGGCGGTGGCACACAACTCGAATCTCTTGACCCCAAATCGCCTCTCTACGAAGGCGAAAACAACAAGGGCAGCAAGGAACGTATAGCGCGCGGGGCACAAGCAGACGAACGCCGCTACGAAGGTGTTGCCGCCGCCAGCGGCATCCTGCTCAACCGTTACAGCTTTCTGCTGCTCGAACAAGACGCCGAAGGCTGGGCCGGAACGGTGCTTGACGCCGACGGCAAAACGATCAGCCGCTGCCGTCTGAGTGGCGGCAACAAGGAACTTGCCTGCAGCTTTCCTGGGCGCTGAGCGCGACAGCCCTGCGCAAAAGCCCCTATAAATAGCAAGGAAAATTCTCGTGTAACATGGAGATCATGGCAACCATACGACCAAACGCTTAGTGGAGCAAAGCCATGAACGACAATAGCGCAGTACCCGACCTGCCCCGTTTTCCGGGTGTCGATAAAAACTTTCACTTCCTGGCCTACCCGGAACACCTTCTCGTATGGGTAAGTGATACGGACGGGTTGTGCAGCTTTGTCAGCCCGTCGTGGACGATTTTTACCGGCCGCGAAAGACTCAAAGAACTGGGTAACGGCTGGGTGGACGGTGTCCATGCGGATGACCGGGAAGCACTGGCGCATGGCATCAATGAGGCGAGTAGAAGCAAGCAATCATTTCGACTGATGCACCGTTACCTGCGCGAAGATGGCGTTTATCGCTGGTTTGTTAACCAAGGCATGCCGCAAACGACGCCGGCCGGCGAATTTACCGGGCACCTGGGGTTGTGCTTCGATGTGACGCCTTACCAGGAGGGCGAGGCTGAGATGGAATGTTCGATCCAGAACATATTCCCCTTGCTTAGACAAACCCGGCTGATGGCGGTCATCCTCGACATTCACGGACACGTACAATTCTCCAATGGCGGCTTGTGCCGGCAATTAAAGTGCGTCGGGACCCAGCTCATGGACTGCAACCTGTTCGAGCGCCACCTGGCTACGAACGACCGGGGCCTGCTTCAAACACTCTATCCCGATGGCACGCAGAGCACGCATTTCCCTGCCGAATTTCATTCAGAGCTGCTGACCGGCGACAACCAGTCACGCTTTATTTCATGGCACTCTGTGGTCTGGCGTGAATACTCGGGGAGTATCAAGGGGGTCGTGCTGATTGGCGACGACGTCACCGCTCTGCGCCGCGAGGAAGAACAGACCTCTCTGTACACCAAGGCATTCGAGGCAACCGATCACGCCATCGTCGTTACCGATGCTGCCGGCAACATCATCTCTGTCAATCAGGCGTTCACTGTTCTTACCGGCTACAGCCGCGACGAAGCGCTCGGCAACAATCCGCGCATACTGCAATCCGGACGGCACGACAAGGATTTTTACGATCAGCTGTGGGCGACGCTCCTGGCCACCGGACACTGGCACGGAGACGTGTGGGACCGGCGCAAAGATGGCGGCATTTATCCAAAATACCTGTCAATCAGCGCCGTCAAAAACTCGGGCGGCAAGCTGACAAACTACGTCGGCATCTTTTACGACAACTCCGAACGCAAGACTGTCGAGGAGCGACTCGACCACCTCGCCCACTACGACACGTTAACCGGGGCGCCCAACCGTTGCCTCCTGCTTGACCGCCTTGATCAGGCAATTGAACGGGCGATACGCCTCGGCAGCAGAGTGGCCTTGCTCTACATTGATCTGGATCACTTCAAACTGATCAATGACACGCACGGCCACAGCGTTGGCGACGAACTGTTGAAAGCCGCAACACAACGCATGACCACCTGTGTGCGCGCCGTCGATACGATTGCCCGGCTGGGCGGCGACGAATTCGTCGTGTTGATCCCGGATACCAGCGAATCCGAAGACATCAACATCGTCGCCAAAAAATTGCTGGAAGCACTCTCTCCGCCTTACGAAATCGAAGGCCGCTTACTGGTAAGCACACCCAGCATCGGCATCAGCATTTACCCCGACGATGGAAGCTCCTGGAAAGAGTTGATGAAACACGCCGATGCTGCCATGTATCAAGTCAAACAGGGCGGCCGGGCGAATTTCAAATTCTTCGATAACATGGCGCCAGCGGAGAAAGAAGGCGACTGACAAGCTGCATCAGACGAGGCTTATCCGCAACTCACCAACCCCGGCAACACCGCCTTCGATCACGTCACCACGCACGATGGTCGACACGCCGGCCGGGGTGCCGGTGAAGATCAGATCCCCGGCAGCCAGCGCGATGTACTGCGAGAGATTGGCAATCACCTCGGCCACCTTCCACGACATCTGTTCAAGGTCTCCGTTTTGCCTTAACTCGCCATTCACCTTGAGCCACACCGCGCCGCGCGCCGGATGGCCGACCGCAGCAACCGGTTGAATCACGCCAATCGGCCCGCCCTGATCAAAACCCTTGCCCATGTCCCACGGGTGCCCCTTGTCTTTCGAGCGTTGCTGCAAATCACGCTTGGTCAGATCAAAACCAACGGCATAGCCGAAGACGCAATCGAGCGCCTGATCGAGCGGGATATTAGCGCCGCCTTTGGCGAGGGCGACCACCAGCTCGACTTCGTGCTGCAAATTATTGGTTGCCAGCGGATAGGCCACATCACCGCCGCCGGGCACCAGCGCATCAGCCGGCTTGCTGAAGAAAAACGGCGGCTCACGCGTATCGGCACCCATCTCCCTGGCGTGATCGGCATAGTTACGGCCGACACAATAGACACGGCGCACAGGAAAGCACGAATCGCTACCGGCAACGGGGACGCTGACCTGCGGGGCAGGCGGAAAAACGTAATTCATGATGAGTCCTTCTCGGGAAAATTTAAACCGGATTATCGATATCAACAAACTCGCACTCAAGCCCGAAGCGCTCGGCCACATGCGCAGCCAGTGCCTGCACGCCGTATCGCTCGGTAGCGTGATGACCGGCCGCAATGAAGGCAACGCCCGATTCACGCGCGAGATGAACGGTCTGCTCGGAAATCTCACCACTCAGATAGGCATCAACCCCCAGCGCAACGGCCTGCTCAAAATACCCTTGCGCACCGCCTGAACACCACGCAACACGCTCGACGAGCCGATCCGCGTCACCAATCACTTGCGGCACACGCAGTAACGTAGCGCCAATACCCCGAGCCACCGACGACAACCTTGCCGGCTCGGTGAGACGCCCGATCCAGCCGATATCCTGTTCGCCAAAGCGCCCTTCGGCGATCCAGCCGAGTCGCTTGGCAAGCTGCGCGTTGTTGCCGAATTCGGCATGGCTGTCGAGCGGCAGATGGTAGCCGATCAGATTGATATCGTGCCGGAGCAGGGCCTGCAAACGCGCCTTGCGGATGCCCGTCACGCGACCATCCTCGCCACGCCAGAACCAGCCGTGATGCACGAGAATGGCATCGGCATTGCGCGCGATCGCCGCATCGACCAAGGCCTGACTCGCCGTAACGCCCGCGACAATGCGCCTCACCTCGGCGCGGCCTTCCACTTGCAGGCCATTTGGGCAATAATCCTTGAAACGCGCCGTTTCCAGCAGTTCGTCGAGATAGCGTGTTAGTTCTTCACGTTTCATTTACAGGCTCCAATTTTCTCTATGCGCAGGCTTTGGCTGATTTTTGCACAAACGGTGACCGTTAGTCTCGCCATCCTTTTCGTGGTGAGCACGCTCAAGCCCGAATGGCTGGGAAAACAGCCCGGCACGGCGGCCAGCGTGGTCGCCATGCGCGAGTCGTCCTCCGCCGGCAACGAACCGGCGATCGCCGCAACATCCTACCGGGAAGCCGCCAAAAAAGCCCTGCCGTCGGTGGTGCATATCTTTACTTCGCAGCAGGTAAAAACGCCTCGCTCGCCCTTGCTCAACGACCCGATCTTCCGTCATTTTTTCGGTGATCGGCCGGAAAGAGAAACGCAACGCAAGGCTGGGCTGGGTTCGGGCGTTGTCGTCAGCGCCAATGGCTACATCCTGACCAACTATCACGTTGTCGAAGCCGCCGACCAAATCGAGGTCGCGCTCAATGACGGGAGAAGCCTCAAGGCGCGCATCGTCGGCAGCGACCCGGAATCTGACCTTGCCGTGCTGCAGGTCACGGGAGAAAACGGGCTGGAACTGAAGTTACCGGCGATCACCCTCGGACAAATGGACAATGTCAGCGTCGGCGATGCGGCACTGGCCATCGGCAACCCCTTCGGCGTCGGCCAGACGGTGACCATGGGCATTGTCTCGGCACTTGGCCGCTCGCATCTGGGCATCAACACCTTCGAGAATTTCATCCAGACCGATGCTGCAATCAATCCCGGCAACTCGGGAGGCGCGCTGGTCGATAGCCAGGGCCATCTGATCGGCATCAACACGGCGATTTACTCACGCTCGGGCGGCTCGCTGGGCATTGGCTTCGCCATACCGATATCGATCGCCAAGAGTGTCATGGAGCAGATCATCCAGACCGGCACGGTAACGCGTGGCTGGATTGGCGTCGAGGCACAGGAAATCACACCGGAACTCGCCGAATCGTTCGGCCTGCCAGATACCGCGGGCGCCTTGATCGCCGGCGTGTTACGCGGCAGCCCGGCCGACACCGGCGGCATCAAGCCGGGCGACATCCTGCTGGCGGTCGCCGGCAAAACGGTGAAAGACCCGCAGATCATGCTCGACCTGATCGCCAGTCAGAAGCCCGGCGATGCCGTTTCGTTCAAGCTGCGCCGGGCAAAAGCGCTGGTCGATACCCAGGTAAAAATCGGCAAGCGTCCGCCGCAACAACGCGAACGGGAATAAGGCTGCAGATTACCCCGGCTTGCCGGAATCCTTTGCTTGCCCCAGATCAGCAACCGCCTTATCCATCTCGGCATCACTCATCGGACTCCAGTCCGAAGCCGGCACCACGGGCGCTTCTGTTGCTGCAGGCGGCTCCGGGTCAGTCGCCGGCGCTGGTTGCTCGACGCGTGGCGACACCGTGACAAACCGCGAAAGCAGGATGCCCAATTCGTAAAGCAGACAGAGCGGCACGGCGAGCATGATCTGCGAGACCACGTCCGGCGGCGTAAAAATGGCGCCGATCACGAAAGCGCCAACGATCACGTAAGGTCGCCATTCCTTGAGTTTTGGAATGGTCACAACGCCCATGTGCACCAGCACGATGACAATCACCGGCACCTCGAAGGTCACCCCGAAAGCAACGAAGGTCGACAACACAAAGGACAAATATTTGTCGATGTCGGTCATCCACGCCACGCCATCGGGAGCAATCTTGGACATGAAGCCAAAAACGGTCGGGAAAACGAGAAAGTAGGCGAAGGCCATGCCGGAGAAAAACAGAAACACACTGGCACTCACCAACGGCATGGCCAGACGTTTTTCGTGCTTGTACAGGCCCGGCGCAATAAAAGCCCACACCTGATAAAGGACAAAGGGTAGCGCGATGAGGAAGGCTGCCATCATTGTCACCTTCATCGGCACCAGGAAGACACCAACCACGTCGGTGGCAATCATCTGCCCACCCTTGGGCAGCGTATCAAGCAGCGGTTGCGCGAGCAGTGTGTACAGCTCCTTTGACCAAGGGAACAGGCAGACAAAAACAATACCGACCGCCGACAAAGCGCGAATCAGGCGATCGCGCAACTCAAAAAGGTGGGTAAGAAAGGACTCTTCCGGCAGACTCATGCGCGCGTGGCCCTTCAGGCTTTCTGTATTGGCGCGGGATTGGCCGGTGCAGCGGGCACAACAGTCTCCGCAACAGACAGTTGTACCGGCACCGGGGCAGGCGCTTCAACAACCGGCAACGGCTTGACTTCATCAGTGATGCTTTGCGCCGTCTGGTTCAGCGACTGCTGCGCCGACTGCATTTCGGACGTCACACTGCTCTCCAGGCTCCGTGCGGACTGCTGCATCTCGGCCTGAAGCTTCTTCAGCTCATCGAGTTGCATTTCACGATTGATGTCCGACTTCACGTCATTGACGTAACGCTGCAAGCGCCCGAGCAGATGCCCGGCCGTCCGCGCCACCTTGGGCAGGCGCTCAGGACCGATGACAACCAGCGCGACAATGGCGATGACGACCAGCTCGGAGAATCCGATGTCAAACATAATGATCCGAAAATCGCATGAGGAAAAACAGCCACCAACTGAAAACCCGGCGACCGAACAGGGGGAAAATCAGGAAATGGTTTTTTCCTTGACCTCAACATCGATCGTCTGACCAGCGACCTTCGCCACCGGCTGCACCGGCTCAGCAGGAGGCGTTTCCGCCGGCTTGCCATCGGCTGACGCATCCTTCATGCCGTCCTTGAAACCTTTGACGGCGCCACCAAGATCCTGCCCGACATTACGCAGCTTCTTCGTGCCGAAAATGAGCATGACGATGACCAGAACGATCAACCAGTGCCAGACGCTGAATGAACCCATGATTTTTCTCCTTAACCTTAAATTCGTTTAAGCATCGGCCCAACCGGATCCGGCCCGCCGACGATGTGAGCGTGCAGGTGTTGCACTTCCTGATTACCCACCCGCCCAGTGTTGATGATGACCCGGAATCCGTCCGGGCTGCCTTGTTCTGTTGCCAATTGATTCGCGACTGCCAACATCTTGCCGAGCACCGGCACATCGGCTTCGGTGCTCGTTGCAAGAGACGTGATGTGCCGCTTCGGCACGACCAGCAGGTGCACCGGGCGCGCCGGGCTGATGTCGTGAAAAACGAAAATCTCATCGTCTTCATACACCTTGCGCGAAGGGATATCGCCGCGCACGATCTTGCAGAAAAGGCAATCGTCCATGATGACTATTTGTTACGCGATTTCTTTTCATCGATGCCGGAGATTCCCTCACGGCGGCGCATTTCCTGCGAAACATCTTCAATCGTCATGCCATAAAACGCAAGCAGCACCAGCACGTGATAAATCACGTCGGTCGACTCCCAGACGATATTCAGGCGCTTGCCATCCTTCGCCGCCATGATCAACTCGGCGGTTTCCTCGCCAATCTTCTTCAGGATTGAATCCGGACCGTCGGCAAACAGCTTGGCCGTATAGGAAGTCTCAGGATCGGCATGGCGACGCGAAGCCAGCGTCTCGGAAAGTCGGTGCAGAACGTCGTGCGTACTCATTTGTAAATATCCTTCGGGTCTTTAAGAACCGGATCAACCGCGACCCAGGCTGAACCGTCAAGTTGATGAAAAAAACAGCTTTCACGACCGGTATGACAGGCAATCCCGCCTTCCTGTTCAATTGTCAGCAGCAGCACATCGCCGTCGCAGTCGGTGCGGATAGCGCGTACGCGCTGGCAATGCCCCGACTCTTCGCCCTTGCGCCACAAGCGGTTACGTGAGCGCGACCAGTATACCGCGTTCCCGCTGTCCACCGTCGCCTGCAGCGACTCGCGATTCATGAAGGCGAACATGACGACACGCCCCGTACTCACCTCCTGCGCAATGGCCGGAATCATCCCCTGCGCATCCCACTTGAGCGCAGCCAGCCAGGGCTGGCTGGTATCAAGGTCGCTCACAGACGAACCTCGATGCCGTGGTCACGCATGTATTCCTTGGCCTGACGCACCGTGTATTCGCCGAAATGAAAAATACTCGCCGCCAGAACCGCATCGGCACGCCCTTCGGAAACGCCATCGGCCAGATGCTGCAGGTTGCCGACACCGCCGCTGGCGATCACCGGAATATCAACAGCATCAGAGACGGCGCGGGTCAGCGGCAGATCAAAACCGTTTTTTGTTCCATCACGATCCATGCTGGTGAGCAGAATTTCGCCTGCGCCAAGTTGCTGCACCCGGCATGCCCATTCAATGGCATCCAACCCGGTATTCTTGCGGCCGCCGTGCGTAAAAACCTGCCACTTGCCCGGTGCAACCTGTTTGGCGTCGATCGCCACGACGATGCACTGGTTGCCGACCTTAGATGAAGCTTCGTTAACAAGATCAGGGTTTTCAACGGCAGCCGTGTTCATGCTCACCTTGTCGGCACCGGCGTTAAGCAAACGGCGCACGTCGGCCACCGAACGCACGCCGCCACCCACCGTCAGCGGGATAAAAACCTGCGCTGCGCAAGCCTCGACAATGTGCAGGATGATATCGCGCTGATCGGAGGAGGCCGTGATGTCGAGAAAAGTGACCTCATCGGCACCCTGTGCGTCATAGCGTCGCGCAATCTCGACCGGATCGCCGGCGTCGCGCAGATCAACAAAATTGGTGCCCTTGACGACGCGACCGGCGGTCACGTCGAGGCAGGGAATGATGCGTTTGGCTAAACCCACGGGAGATCAGTGAAAATCAGCGCTGCGTCGAGCGGTCGGCTTCCGCCTGCGCCAACGCAAAGTCGAGCGAACCGTCGTAGATCGCACGTCCGGCGATGGTGGCGGTAATGCCTTCAAACTCGACGGCACAAAGCTTTTTGATGTCGTCCATATTCGACAAACCACCGCTGGCGATCACCGGAATCAGCAACGCCTGCGCCAGTTTTACCGTTGCCTCGATGTTGATTCCCGAGAGCATGCCGTCACGACCGATGTCGGTGTAGATGATGCCTTCTACGCCGTAATCCTCGTATTTCTTCGCCAGATCAATGACGTCGTGGCCGGTAAGCTTCGACCAGCCATCCACCGCGACCTTGCCGTCCCTGGCATCCAGCCCGACGATGATGTGGCCGGGAAAAGCACCGCAGGCATCGTGCAGAAAACCGGGATTCTTTACCGCAGCGGTGCCGATGATGACGTAGCTGACGCCGTCGTCGAGGCAACGCTCGATCGTATCGAGATCACGAATACCGCCGCCGAGCTGCACTGGAATATCGTCGCCAACAGCCTTGACGATCTCCTTGATAGCGCTTTCGTTCTTCGGCTTGCCCGCAAAGGCGCCGTTAAGGTCGACCACATGCAGGCGGCGCGCGCCTTGAGCCAGCCAGTGGCGCGCCTGCTCGCCAGGCGAGTTGGAAAAAACGGTGGCTTCGTCCATCAAGCCCTGCTTGAGACGGACGCACTGCCCGTCTTTCAGGTCAATCGCGGGAATGATCAGCATTTTTTGGGAGCGAAAATGAAGAGGAAAAAATAATGGAGAGGTTGCCCGGTCAGGGCTTCCAGTGAATGAAATTGGTCAGCAACGCCAGCCCGGCTTGAGCGCTCTTTTCGGGGTGACACTGAATGGCGAAGATATTATCCCGCGCCACTGCGCTGGTAAAGGGGATGCCGTAATCCGTTGTTCCTGCGACACAGGCTTTGTCGACCGGATCGACATAATAGCTATGCACAAAATAAAAGCGCTCGCCGTCGTCAATGCCGTTCCACAAGGGATGCGACTGCGACTGGCGAACCTCGTTCCAGCCCATGTGCGGCACTTTCAGCTTATTACCTTGTGCATCAAGCATCTTGTCGGCCGGAAAACGACGCACCCGCCCGGCGAACACGCCAAGGCCGGGCACATCGCCCTCTTCGCTGTGCTCAAAGAGCATTTGCTGGCCAATACAGATACCGAGAAAAGGCTTGTTTTTCGCTGCTTCAAGCACAGCCGTACGCAAGCCGCGCGCCTCGAGCTCGCGCATGCAGTCGGGCATCGCGCCCTGACCGGGGAAAACCACGCGTTCGGCCGCAGCCAGCAGCGCCGGGTCTGCGGTCACCACCACTTCACGCCCGTCGGCCACATGCACCAAAGCCTGCCACACCGAACGCAGGTTGCCCATGCCGTAATCGACAACGACAATCGCCCCCGACGCTGCTGCCATCAGAGCGTTCCTTTGGTGGACGGAATACTGCCGGCGGCACGCGGGTCGGCTTCGGCGGCCATGCGCAAGGCACGGCCGAAAGCCTTGAACACGGTCTCGGCCTGATGGTGCGCATTCTCGCCGCGCAGGTTGTCGATGTGCAGCGTGATCAGGGCGTGATTGGTCAGCCCCTGAAAAAACTCGTGCGTCAGATCGACGTCGAAGGCACCAATCATGGCGCGCTTGAAGTCGACATGAAACTCCAAGCCCGGACGCCCCGACAGATCAACGACGACACGCGACAAAGCCTCATCAAGCGGCACATAGGCATGCCCGTAACGACGCAAGCCTTTCTTGTCGCCAAGCGCCTTGAACAAGGCCTGGCCAATGGCGATACCGATGTCCTCAACCGTGTGATGCGCATCGATGTGCAGATCACCCTTGGCTTCGACCTCAAGATCAATCAGACCATGACGGGCGATCTGATCAAGCATGTGATCAAGGAAAGGAACATCAGTGGCGAATTTACCCTGACCCGTCCCATCCAGATTCAGACGAACGGTGATTTGGGTTTCGAGGGTATTTCTGGAGATTTCAGCTTGCCGCATGGAGGCACCATCGCAAAGTGGCAAAAAAATTATTTGTCGGTTTCCGGTTCGCCACGCGCCCCGAAACCGATCAACGCGCATGATACCATTTCAGGCTTCCGAGCTAGCAATGAACCGACGATGAGCCAATACTGGAGTTCCCTTGTTCACAGCCTGACCCCGTACGTTCCGGGCGAGCAGCCGAAG
>JBIJCY010000115.1:0-8442 GCA_044344385.1 Rhodocyclaceae bacterium
CCCTTCGATGGCGAAACGGTCCCCAAATACCAGCCCGGCGGTGCCCGCTACAGTTGGGCGAAGGCGCCACGTTACGACGGCAAGGCGGTGCAGACCGGCGCGCTGGCCCAGTTGCTGGTGGCCGGTGACCCGCTGACGCGCGCCATGCACGGCCAGCACGGCGGTGGCGCATGGCTGCGGCAGTTCGTGCGATTTCACCGACCGGCGTCGACCCTGATGATGCTGCGCAAAACGCTGGCTGACCTGGCCGATCCGGCGACGGCCAGCGACCCGTATTGCATCCCCGCAAAATTAGGTAGCGACGGACAGGGATTCGGTCTGGTCGAAGCGGCACGCGGCAGTCTTGGCCATTGGGTAAAGATCAAGGACGGGCGCATCGCCAAATACCAGATCATCACGCCTACTGCGTGGACCGCTTCACCACGCGACCGCAGCGGCCAGCGCGGGCATTACGAAGAAAGCCTGATCGGCTTGCCCGTTGAGGACGAAGAAGACCCGCAGGCCGTCGGACATGTCATCCGCTCCAACGATCCCTGCCTGGTATGCACCGTACATTTCGTGAACAGCGGCAAGCGTCTACGTTTGGGTACCTGAAGATGATTCGCGTGATCGGTTTCGGCAACACCTTCCACGGCGATGACGGCTTCGGACCGGCGGTCGCCCGCGCCTTGCTGTCCAGATCGTGGCCGGCCGAGGTGGCGATCACCGAAGGCGGCGCGCCCGGCTTGGCCGCGCTCTCCCTGTTTGAAAACTGCACGGCTGTGCTGTTAGTCGACGCGCTGCATGACGGTGGGACACCCGGCGAAGTCGGCTGGGTCAATGTCGACGAAGTGACCGGTCTGGCTTCCGACCCCCTTCATGGCGGCGGGCTGGCAGAGATGTTGCGCGCCATGCCATTCGCAGTATCCGGAAAACCACCTGCCGTTGAAATTCTGCTTGGCCGCGTCGGGCGGGTGCAACCTTTTTTTGAAGGCCTGTCGGAAGCGGTCGGCGCAGCGATTCCGCAAGCGGTCGCTCTGATCGAAAACCGGATAGAAATGCTGATAGCCAAGCAAACGATGGAGCTTGTTTCCCTTGAGTGACCCCAACCCAAAACAATTCATACCCATCCACGAACTGCGCAAGGTAACGGTTCGGGGTTCGACACGTTGGCTAGGTCATGTACTTCTGGACGGTGAGCGGGAAGAAACGCCGATGCTCGTACTTGAGCACGATGCCAGGCTGATCGCCGTGCCGCAACGCTGCCCGCACCAGGGGAACGACCTGACCGAGGCCTTGGTGACCGAAGACGGCACGCTGATTTGCCCGCATCATGGCCAACGCTTTCCGCTGGACTGCAGTTTCCACTTTGCTTTGGCGGTGGAACGGCAGGGCGATGAGTTTCTCATCCACCTCCCGGAAGAAGATGACAGAGCACCTTTCGTCGAACAAAGCACTTGCGATGGCCACACTGCAACACCACCGCAAGTGTTGACGACCGAACCTGAGATGGCATTTTTGAAGTCCGAGGTGGAAGCTTTACGCGCCGCAAACCGCTCGCTCGAAGCGCGCATCCAGGAATCCATGGCTACCATGGACTCGATGCTGCGCGAAGTGGAAGGGCGCCGGCGCGATATCGAACTTAAGAGCGTTGAGCTTGAATCGCTAGCTGAACTGGTCACCCGCATCACCGAGAGCATTCACGACATCATGCTGGTGACCGGCCTTGACGGGCGCGTTCTTCGCGCCAGCAGAAGCGCGCTCACCTTTTTCGGCGTTCCGGTGGAGCAACTGATCGGCAAAAATGTAGACGATCTGCTTGACCCTACCGATCTGGAAAGACTGCGGCCGCTGCTTGCCAGCCAACAGTGGTCAAACCGTCCTTTGCTCTATGAACTGATCTATGCCGATGAAAGCTTCGAGGAAGAAGTCGTGCTGCGCACGCTTGCTCAAAAGCCCGCTGCAGAAGCGAGTGAGATAAAAACGCCGCGCTTGTGCCATCTGCTGCATGGTACGGTTCTCTACGACCAGCGTGGCAAAGAAGAAGGTCTCATTCTGCTCGCCAGTGACATCAGCAGTGTCAAGCAACGCGAGGAACTGGCGCGTGAGCGCGAGATGCAAAAATCGCTGGACCTGCTGCGCGACACCCTTGCCAACATTAGCCAGGGCATCACCATGTACGATGCCGACCTCAAACTGGTCGTCTGGAACCCGCGCTTTCTCGAACTGCTCGATTTGCCCGAACATCTGGGCGCTGCCGGCACGCCCTTCGAAGCTTTCATGCGCTATAACGCTGAACGCGGCGAATATGGCCCTGGCGACATCGAGGAAATCGTCAAGGCACGGACGCTCCGGGCACGCGCACTGGAGCCGCACCTGCTCGAGCGCGAACGCGCTGATGGTCGTTTTATCGAAATATCGGGAATACCCCTGCCTAACGGCAGCTTCATCTCCACCTATACCGACATCACCGAACGCAAGCGCAGCGAGATCAACCTGCGGGAATTCAACACCACCCTTGAACGCACCGTTGCAGAACGAACAGAGGCTTTGCAGAAGGCGCTGAAAGACCTCGGTAACGTCATCGAAAACCTCGAGCAGACACAGGATGAACTGGTGCGCAGCGAAAAACTGGCAGCACTCGGTTCGATGGTCGCCGGTGTGGCGCATGAACTGAATACGCCGATCGGCAATAGCCTGATGGTCGCCAGCCATCTCGTTGAAACCAGCAAAAAAATGAAGGAATCACTGAAGATCGGCCTGAAGAAATCAATGCTTGATGAGTTTCTTGGCAATACCGATACGGCAAGCGACGTGCTGGTGCGCAACCTGAGCAAGGCGGCCGAGCTGGTTTCCAGCTTCAAACAGGTGGCGGTCGATCAGACGAGTTCGCAGCGGCGAAGTTTCAATCTGGCCGGGATGGTGGCCGAAGTCATCACTTCACTCGGCCCGACGATCAAAATGACGCCCTATGTTATTGAACAGAACGTACCCAATGACATCGGCATGGACACCTTCCCCGGCCCGCTCGGCCAGGTGGTGACCAACCTGATCAACAACGGCATCATCCACGGTTTTGACGGCCGCGAGCATGGCCACATTCGCATCGAAGCGGGGAAGTCGGACGACGGCTGTCAGGTTGTGCTGAAAATATCCGACGATGGCAGAGGCATTCCGCCCGCCGTGTTGCCGCGCATTTTCGACCCGTTTTTTACCACCAAACTCGGACAAGGCGGTAGCGGGCTCGGCCTGAACATCGTGCACAACATGGTATTCGGAATTCTTGGCGGGCGCATCAGCGCCAACAGCTCGCCCGGCGAAGGAAGTTGCTTTACGCTGGTATTACCTTTGAGTGCGCCACAGCAGGACGCCCCCCAAAGCAACACAGCGTAAGTTACTCAATCATCAAGCGTTCCGATAGGCGTCGGATACCGCAACAAACGATTTGACGACCGACGGGTCGTATTTCTTCCCTGCTTCCTGCTTGATCATGGTCACCGCGTCGACATGCGAAAAAGCCTTGCGCCACGGACGCTCGGAAGTCAGTGCCATGTAGCAATCGGCCACCGCCACGATCCGCCCCGACAAGGGGATCGCCGCTCCAGCCAGTTTGTGTGGATAACCAGAACCATCAAAACACTCGTGATGCGACAGCACGATTTGCTGGGCAAGACCGGCAACACGCCCGCCCGTCACTTCATCAAGCACTTCTTTGAGCAGTGCGGCACCCAATTCGGGGTGCGTGCGAACCAGCGCCAACTCGTCGGCTGACAAGGGGCCGGCCTTTTCCAGGGTAGTCACTGGAATCGCGTAATTGCCTATATCCGCCAGCATCGCTGCCCGCTCGATCACTTCAGGGAGACGGTTTTCGATGAGCTCGCGCGACCCTGTCTCTTTCATTTTCGCCGTAATGTCACGACTGAGTCTGCCTCGATTGGTGACGTAGGCAACGGACAGGTAGCTTGCGTGGCTGGACAACCGGGTCAGCAATGCAATTTCAGCGTTCTGATCACAGCGTGATTGTTCGACAAATTCGTAATTTTCATAGGCGAGGACAATTTTCAGGCAGAAAACATCGATCAACGCCAGTTCGGTTTCGCTGATCGTTTTGGCGCCGCCGACATAGATGGCGACATCGCATAAATTCGGCAGCGGCACCTGATAAATAGACCGCTTGCCGTCCACATGGGTGGCACCACTCGTCAACACTTTCGTCACCAGCGCAACCGTTTCTTCGTCAAAAACATCCTTGACCGGCTCGCCAACGAAGGGGTCATAGCTACCGGCAGCCGCCATAATGCTGTCGTCACCACCGGCATCGCCCCGCCGGATAAGTACAAGATCATCCTCACCAATATCCAGCAACGAGCCCAACTGCATCAGCAGGCCCGAGACAAACAGGCTTCTCGAACGAAAATCCATACTACTCGCCGCATCAAGCACTTTGACCAGACCGCGCCGGCTCGACTCAATCGTCGCCAGATCCTGAAATGAACGCAAAGCCGCGACAACCGACGTGAACAGCTTCTTCGCTGTCATCTCCGATTTGGCCTTGTAATCGTTGATGTCGTAATTCAGGATCACCTCATCTTCCGGCGCGTGCCCGGGCTGCCCGGTACGCAGAATGATGCGAACCATCTTGTTGCCGAGTTCTTCCCGGATACGCTTGACGGCCCTCAACCCGGCGTCATCGGTTTCCATGACCACATCCAAAAACATGACGGCCGCATCAGGGTGCTGGCGCAGCATATCGCACGCCTCCTGCCCGGTATAGGCATCGATGAATTCGATGTTGCGATCCCGGAAAGAAAACTCCTTGAGGACCAGCTTGGTGGCGACGTGAACGTCGAGTTCGTCATCGGCGATGATGACTTTCCATGGTTCTTTTTTTGCCGCTACGCCGGCATCGGCTTCATCAGCGAAAAGAAAATCATCGGCCGCATCAGCGGAGTTAGTCGTTGTCTGGTTCATGGCAACCTCTCGAGCTTTTTGTCAGTGGCCACAGGCCACAGATGCAATTCAATAATCAGGCGTCGTAGCCCCACAACTTGTGCAGGTCAATCTTCACAATCATGTCGCGTTCAACAACATCAAGAATTTCGTATTCGCGAATATCAGTTTTGCGCAGCACCGGCTTATCAAACGGCGCCCCGCGCGGCCCCACCACCGCTTTCACGGCAGGCGACTTTGGATTGATGCCCCGATGCGTAACAATGGCCAGCTCTCCACTCTGTAATTTAACAAAGGCCCCCGGCGGATAAACCCCCAGTTCCTTGACGATATAAACTGCCAGTTCTTCGTCAATCTCGCTGCCCCGCTTAAGAAAAATGTCGCGCATTGCGGTCTTGCTGAGCATAGCCTTACGATAAGCCCGCGGCGTGATCATGGCAGTGTACATATCAGCCAGCTTCAATATTCGGGCTGCCCCGGAAATATCGCCAAGCGCCAAGCCACGTGGATAACCCTTGCCATTCAATAGTTCGTGGTGCTGGATGACCGCGTTCATCCAGATTGAATTATTGACGCCGAAGGAAGCCAAAATCTTCGCAGAGGCCATCGGATGCGCTTTTATCGCCTGCTGCTGCTCTGGCTGCAAAGGCTGATCCTGACGAGACAGATCATCCTGCAACTTCAACATCGACAAGTCGCAGGTCAACGCCGCTGCGATGATCCACAGCCGATCCGACTCGGGAACAGTTTTGCGCGCCGCGAGCAGTTCGCAAAGTGCTGCACGGTACAAGGGGTGCATCACACTGTAACGGCCAGAATCGTCAAGATGAATTGCACCCAGGATGGCATCGGTATCAAGGAGACAGAGTTTCTGCAGATCTCCTGCAAGTTGCAGCAGTCGTTCCGGAAAATTTGAAACATCCGGCTCTTTTTCTGCGCTGGGATCTGGGTTCAGCACCGAGAATAGTTGTTTCAGGCGATTGCTGTAATGGCCCAACAACTCGAAGGGCGTGGGCGGCCGGTCATCCGGCTTGATGACTTCAGCAGCCGCCGAAGCAGTGCCGGGCTGGCCAAACAAACCGCGCTCAAGCAGAAAATCAACTTGCTTCTGCGTATCGACAACCAGTCCTTTTTTGAGGAGCAGATTGCCGTGACCGTCGTAACAGTCATACGGCACAGGCTGCCCGACGAGAATCTGGGTTCCGTTAAGTTTGTTCATTTGCAGCGCAAACGATCATTTCAAGGCCTTATGAGGCAGCAGGACAAACAACAAATATACGGATTTTTCGGGACGATACCCAACATTTCACGCCACAAGAATATCTGAAAATCAGCAAAAAAGGGAACTCTCTGTCTGCGCCAGCACACAAAAACTCGACCACATGGCAAATGCCCCAATTCACCACACTCTCACCAGACATTCGCTACTCGCTATGGCTGAACAAGAGCTTTGTTTATATACTCACCGCAAAAGAATGACTCATGGATTTCTGCAACTTGCGGCCGCGTTTGGCAAACGACTAAAGAACAACACTCACATCAGAACTGGAGACCCTCAGTGAAACTGGCGCACCTTACTCTCGCACTCTGCCTTGCAGCAACGACAGGTATCGCCTCTGCACAAGATCCGAACCTTGCCCGCAATCTGGCAGCCAGTTGCGCAAACTGCCACGGCACCAACGGCAACCCCGTAGTCGGCTCAGGAATGGCGCCACTGGCGGGCGTAGACAAAGGGCAGCTGCTGCAAACCATCAAGGACTTCAAGTCCGGCGCCAAGCCGGCAACCATCATGCAACAAATCGCCAAAGGCTACAGCGACGAGCAGATGGATCTGATCGCCGCATACTTTGCCGCGCAGAAATAAGGGGGAGGAAAACATGATCTTCAATCGACGCGATTTTCTCAAAGCCATTAGCGCAGCAACAGCGACTGGCGCACTCTACGGCTGTGCCGGCAGCACCAAGGCGAATGGCCATGTGGTGATTGTTGGCGGCGGCTTTGGTGGCGCCACGGCGGCCAAATATCTGCGCATGTGGAGCGAAGGCGGCGTGCAAGTCACGCTGATCGAGCGCAATGCACAGTTCATTTCCTGCCCGATTTCTAACCTTGTCATTTCCGGTGAAAAAATACTGTCCGACATCACCATCGGCTATGAAGGCCTGAAAAAATGGGGCGTTCGTATCGTGCAGGACGAAGTCACCGGCGTTGATGCCGGCAAGCGCTCGATTCGCTTGGCCAAAGGCGGCGAGATGAGCTACGACCGGCTGGTGCTTTCACCCGGCGTCGACTTCATGTGGGATCAAGTTCCCGGGCTGAACAATGCAGATGCCCAAGGGAAAATACTGCACGCCTGGAAAGCCGGCGCGCAAACAATCGCCCTGCGCAAGCAACTCGAAGACATGAAGGATGGCGGCACTTACGCCATCACCATTCCCAAAGCCCCTTACCGCTGCCCGCCCGGCCCTTACGAACGGGCCAGCGTGATCGCAGGCTATTTCAAGGCAAAGAAGCCGAAATCCAAAGTGCTGATCCTCGACGCTAATGACGACGTAGTATCGAAGAAGGGGCTGTTCATGAAGGCTTGGGCCGACCTTTACCCGGGCATGCTCGAATACCGGCCGAACAGCGAACTGCGCGATGTCGACGTCGCCAATCGTACGGCGATACTTGAGTTCGACAAGGTCAAAGCCGATGTGCTCAACGTCGTTCCGCCGCAGCGCGCCGGCGATATCGCGGCCCAATCGGGATTGAAGCTGATCAACAACCGCTGGGTCGATATCGACTGGCTGTCAATGGAGTCGATCAGCACACCGGGCATCCACGTACTCGGCGACGCCATTTTTCCAGCGGCAACGATGCCGAAATCCGGGCACATGGCCAATCAGCATGCAAAACTGGCGGCGGCGGCAATCCTCAACCTGCTCGCCGGGCAAGCGCCCAATCCCGCGCCATTGCTGATGAATACCTGTTACAGCTTCGTCGACTCGAAGAATGCGATTCACGTCGCCTCCGTTCATCGCTACGACGCCGAGAAGAAAACCATGCTGCCGGTGCAGGGCGCCGGCGGTGTTTCCAGCGCCCGCAACGAGATGGAAGGCATTTCGGCCATCGGCTGGTCGAAGAATATCTGGGCCGACATGCTGACCTGAGCTTCTATATATAACGCAACTCCTTTCACCACAGAGACACAGAGGCACAGAGTGAACACAGAGAACATCAATAGGGTTCCTCTGTAAAATCTCTGTGCCTCTGTGTCTGCGCGAAGCCTAGCCTCGGGCCACTGTGATAGGTTTTTAAGCGTACGACAGTCGAAAAAAAACCTCGCTCAGTCAGCGAGGTTTTCTTTTCACCAGTACTGAATTACTTCAGTTTGGTTTCTTTGTAAATCACATGCTTGCGGACTTTGGGATCGTACTTCTTGATCTCCATTTTTTCCGGCATGGTGCGCTTGTTCTTGGTCGTGGTGTAGAAATGACCGGTACCAGCGGTTGACTCCAGCTTGATCTTTTCACG